>JALZOO010000367.1 GCA_030913905.1 Acidobacteriota bacterium | reverse complement strand
CTTGAGTCACCGGCGAACGGTTTGTGTTCCTGGTTCCAAACCGCAGAAGATCTAACCCGAGCGAGCGATGTTTCCATAACTCCGACGGCCGCGGCGGCAACAACAACTCGGCCACGTTTACCATTTCGCGCACGATTGCCTCGGGTTTTGGTCCAAAGGCAAGTTCAATTCGGCGAGCAGTCCCGAAGAGATTGGTAACTACCGGATAACGGCTTCCCTTCACTCGCTTGAACAGCAGCGCCGGTCCACTGCGAGCAATGACGCGCCGGTGAATCTCGGCTGCCTCGAGATATGGATCGACTTCGGCTTCGATGGCAACGATTTCATTCTCTCGCTCTAGTCGATCGAGAAATGTGCGGAGGCTGGAGTGCATTGAGACTGGGGAGTATACCGCGGCAGCAACAAGGCGAGCGAGGCTGGAGCCCAACAATTAGGGACGGTGTCGGTCCATAGCCGGATTCTAGTAATCCAAGCGCCGGAGCGATCCACGAATTAACACGAAGCAGCACGAACGAAGAAAACTCTCCGTTCGAGGGCATTCGAGCTATTTAGTGTTATTTCGTGTTACTTCGTGGATCGCTCCGGCCTTTGCTAGTCGGCTTGTTGCTTTTTCCGCAACAGTGCAGTGTTCAAATCCAATTCGGCCACCGGAATCACCTCGACCTGCGGATACTGTTTTTGCAGCTCAGGCAGAAAGTCTTTCGCGTTTCCTACGACGATAATGTTGATTCCCTTCGCGTCCAGGTGTGCGCCGGCGAAGCGCTGCACGTCGGCAGCGTTAATGCCCTGCACAGTGCTGATGTAGCGATTGATCTCATCGAAGTTGATGCCGTATAGCGCGAGAGCGCCAATCTGGTTGACCAGCCCCGCCGCTGTTTCCAGGTTGCGAGAGAACCCGCCGATCACCACCGCCTTGCGCGGTTCCAACTCAATATCGGGAACCGGAGCTGACGATAAGCGGCTGACTTCGTTTACCAGTAATGACGCAACCTGTGCTGCCGACGGATTCTTCGTCTGTGCAGAAGCCAGGAACGGACCAACCTGCCGGCGCGTCTCAAGGCTGCTCCCGGCTCCATAACTTAGTCCTCGCTTGATCCGGATCTCCTGATTCAAACGACCCGAATAACCGCTAAGCACGGAATTCGTCACCAGACCACGATAGTAATCAGGATCGGCCCGCTCGATTCCAGTTCGCGCTATGACCACAGCCGCCTGACCAGCGTCAGGCTTGTCAATCACGATCACTCGCGACGTCTTTGCACCGTCCATCGGTTTGGGCGCAGCCAAAGACGGCAGCGGCGTGGCCGGCTTTTTCCAGTTGCCGAACAATTGCTGCGCGAGCTTGAACGCGTCCGCGGCCTTGATGTCGCCACCCAAGACAAGAATCGCGTTGTCAGGCCGGTAAAACTGACTGTGATATTTGACAAAATCTGCCCGCGTGATTCTGGCAATCGATTGCGGAGTCCCACCGAGCGGCTGGCCATAGGGCGCGTCACCAAACACTATGCGCGCGGCCACGTAGCGAGCGATTGAGCCAGGGTCGCCGAGTTCGACCGTAAGGTCGTCGATGGTTTGTTGTTTGAGTCGTTCGATTTCATCTTCTTTGAAAGTGGGGTGTAAGACCACGTCAGACATGATCTCCAGCGCCGGTCCAACTTTCGACGACATCACGTTGATGTTGACTCGCGAAGCGTCCCAACGCGCAGCCGTATCCAGCGAAGCGCCCAACGCTTCAATCGCTTCCGCAATCTGTGTAGCCGAGCGTTTCTCAGTTCCTTTTGTCAGCAGGTCGGCGGTCATGTTGCTGAGGCCCGCGAGCTCAGGCGGATCAACTTCGCCGCCGTTCTTGATTAGCATCTGAGCGGCTACTAAAGGCGTGCCCGGTCGTTCGACCACCACGATGCGCAAACCATTCCCAAGCGTCTTCTCAATTGGCTTCGGCAAACGTACGGAGCGAGGCGGCGCGGGCGGCGGCGGAGTTGCCTGCGGCGCAGGAGTCTGTCCACTAACAACACCGGACACGAACATGCAGAACAGCAGAGCTAAAATTCGAACGGGAAGTTTCGCCACTTTAGAGTGCGTCGACATGACTTTGGAGTGCGCTGGCTTGGCAGCGCTTTGGTCTTTGGAGTGCGCCTGGCCGCCGCACTCCAAGGAGTTGCTTTGACACTCCAGGGTGTTGCTTTGTTTTGAGGTTCTCATTTCGCACCTCCCGTCGTCGGGCTCGCGTTTGGCTTGGCTGATTCCGGCAGATAATAGATGACCAGCCGGTTGGCATCGATGAAGTACTTTTTCATCACTCGCTGCACGTCCGCAGCGGTAACCGCCTGAAGCTTGGCGAGGTCCGTGTTTACCCGATTCGGGTCTCCGCGCAGTACTGCGGCTGAACCAAGTGCCAGCGCCTTTCCATTACTCGTCTCCCGCTGGCGCAGCTCGTTGGTCACAAGCTGGTTCTTCGCTTTGTCCAACTCTGCTGTCGCTACCGGCGCGTCCTGAAGTTTCTTGATCTCGGACATCAGCGCGCGCTCAGCCTCTTCCGGCTTCTTGCCACTCGCAACTATCACGTTGAAATAAAAGAGACCCGCATCCTCACGTAGATCGGGAGTGGCGTCGGCGCTCTGGGCCACCTGCTGGTCATAGATAAGGGATTGATAGAGCCGCGACGACTCGCCCTGCGAAAGGATGGTGGCCGCTACTGCGAGCGGTTCCGCATCAGGACTCTTCTCAGGGACAGTCAGGTAAGTAAGCGCGATTGCCGGCAGCGGCACATTGGCCGCGTAATGTGTAATGCGTCTCTCAGCTTTGCGCTCCGGTTCCTTGACGCTCACTCGCGGGAGCGGCAGCGCCGGCTTGGCCAGCCCGCCGAAATACTTATCAACCCAGGCGTCAAACTGTTTCGGTTCGAAATCGCCGACGACAATCAGGGTCGCATTGTCAGGCCGGTAGTATGTGGAATGAAACGCTCGTACGTTTTCCAACGAGGCAGCGTCGAGATCTTCAATGCTGCCGATCGTCGACCGCTTGTACGGATGGACGACGAATGATTGCTGTTCAATCAAATACTCCAGCATGCCATAGGGCGGCGCGAGCACACCCTGCCGAAATTCCTCCTGGACCACGCTGCGCTCGGATTTGAAATTGGGCTCATCGACGGTCAGTCCCGATAGACGTTCGGCTTCCGCCCACAAGAGTGTCTCAAGATAGTTTGACGGAACCACTTCGTAGTAGACCGTTACATCGGGATTCGTGAAGGCGTTGTTCATGCCTCCCACGTCTTCTGTCAGCCGGTCCATCATTTCCGATTTCATGTTCTTCGTAGCCTTGAACATTATGTGTTCGAAAAGATGTGCGAATCCGCTTCGCTTATCAGGATCGTCCTTTGAACCGACGTGATACCAGACGTGAATTGCGACCGTGGGACTCGAATGATCGACGGCACTCAGCACACGCAGTCCATTCGCAAGGGTTCGTTCGGTAAACTTAATGGGTGGCATCGCCACCTGGGCTAGCGTCCGGCGGCAGAGGACGGGCGAAAGCAGTATGACGAACAGCGTTAATAGTGCTCCAAATTTTCTTAGCTTCATAAAGTTACTCCAGAAATATTTGGGAGATTCCCAGACTCACGAATTCGATGTTCACTGGTCCGTTGTTGTTGCTTGTTGCTCGGGGCTTGTAACTGGGGGGCGGACTCTTCAATCCAGATCCAGGGGATTCCGGTAGGGTTTGTCTTTGTCTTTTTCGGCTCGCTTCATGGCTTCCTGAAACTTCTCTTCGAGTATCCGGTCGCGATCCTTCATGGAATTTAGCTCCTGGGCAAAAATCTGCTCGCGCACCTGCTTCTGTTTGTCCAGGCCCTTCACCATCTCGTCAAACGAAGCGATCGGCTTGACCTTTTCCTCGTGCGAAATCAGGGAGCCCGTGTTTGCGTCAACGGTAAGCTTCGCTTCGCAACAGGGACAGATGATGGTGAACCGCGTTGATTCTGACATGACCGCTCCAGAGTTTACTGCCGGTTAGTTTAGTGCGGCGCTAGTATAGCATCGAAGCCACGGGAGGTTCAGGTACGGCCTGAGGGAGTCCGCGCCAGCGGAAGAATGAAAGTAGCCCACCGATTTATTGGTGGGGGCTGACGATCCAATCACCACCTTAAGTCCGTGAAACGGACGACTGATTCCCGACGATAATCCTCTGTAGACCGCGTAAGCGAGCGCAATTCCGCGAGCCTGAACGGGAGCGTGGCGTTTCTCCTTGCCCATTGCGTGTAGACGTAGGACGGCCCAGCATTCCGCCGTCCGGATCTGTCGGGGGGCTTCTGGGTTTTATCGATTGACGATAATCACTTGACTATATTCGATAAATGAGTTATCGATAATCGATATATCAGAAAGGTTGAAAATCATGTCAAAGCAAATCTCGTCATCCGCCGCGCTGCCGATCGCGTACGTCCTGCTTCGGATCCTCATCGTCGTGAACTGGCTGGGCGGCGCCGCGATCCTCGCTCTGCTGGTTGTCATGCCGAACAGGCAATGGATCATGAGCGCTTTCGACCTTTCTCCTTCGCCTGATGCGGAGCGGCTGGTCATGGGCCTGCGCGCGATCGCCGTGCTCGGTCTCGCCGTGATTCCGCTCAATCATGCCGTCCTGAAGCGGCTGCTCGCGATCGTTGAGACGGTTCGCGCGGGCGACCCATTCGTCGCCGCGAACGCGTCCCGGTTGCAGGCGATCGCCTGGGTGCTGCTCGCGCTGAACCTTCTCAGCATCGTGATCGGCGCAATCGCCAAGACCGTTTCCACTCCGGCTCATCCGCTTCATATAGACGCCGGCTTTTCGATCAACGGCTGGCTCGCCGTACTCCTCACGTTTCTCCTGGCCCGCGTGTTCGCGGAAGGCGCGCTCATGCGCGAAGACCTCGAAGGGATGGTGTGACATGGCGATCGCCGTCAAACTCGACGACCTACTCCACGATCGGCGGATGACGCTGACCGAGCTCGCGGATCGGATCGGAATGGCGCTGCCCAACCTCTCGATCCTCAAGACCGGCAAGGCGCGCGCGATCCGCTTCTCGACGCTCGATGCGATCTGCGAGGCGCTCTCGTGCCAGCCTGGCGACATTCTCCGGTTTGAGCCTGAGCAAGCAGAACGCGACCAACCGGCAGCGGCGAGCAAACGGAGAGCAAGCTGATGAACGCCCAGCTGAACGCGGACGTGAGTGGCGACTGGCGACGCTGTTGCCCGTTGCGCGCGGCGCGGACGAATCTGCTGACCGCCTCGCGGCACTTGTAGATCGACGGCGCATGCACCTGGTGAGAGGCAGACACAAATCTAGCAAGGAGAATATGAAATGGAACGCAGCGTTATGTTAACCATCACGTCTTTGATCTCGATCCTCCTCTTCTCATTGCACTGGGCGGATGAGGTTGCCCGCGGGCTCGAGCCTGGAACCATGTCAGCCTTCGGGGGCTTGCTGATCCTGGCAGTCTGGCTTTCCGCAACGCTGGTGTTCGCCGAACGGCGATGGGGACTGGTCCTCATCCTTCTCGGGGCGATCCTTGCGTCTGGCGTCCCTGTTCTCCACATGCAGGGGAGGGGACTTGTCGGCGGCAGGTATGCCAATACCAGCGCAATGTTCTTCTGGGTCTGGACCAACATCGCGCTTGGCGCGAGCGGGATGCTGTCCCTCGTCCTCTCGGCGCGCGCACTGTGGAGCCTGCCTTGGCGCCGCGGGGTATCGAAAACAATATGAAGGCGCTTTCTGATGCCGGAATTCGCGCTTCTCGTCAAGGGCGTGAACGCTCAGCAACGGAAGCAGCAAGCGAGTGCCGGCGGTAGTTGGTAGCTAGGTAGAACAACAATGCGTTTGCCCATACTAATCTTTCACATTTGCGGTGGCGTCGTCGGGGTACTGTCCGGGGCGGCCGCAATGTCGTTCCGGAAGGGTACTCGACGGCATCGCGTAGCCGGAAACGTATTTTTCGTCGCGATGCTCGTCATGGGTTCAAGCGCGGCGTATCTCGGCAATGTCGTCGGCGGGCTATTGGCGTGTTATCTCGTGGCAACCGCGTGGTTGACCGCCAGGCGGCGAGAAGGGGAAACCAGTATTTTCGATTGGGCTGCGTTTATGTTTGCCCTGGCGGTCGGAATTCTCATCATGACCCATGTCGTAAGACTGGTGACTGGAGCAGTTGCGCCAACACCTGGAGTTCCTATTGGAATGATCTTCCTGCTTGGTTTCGTTGCCCTGCTTGCTGCCGCGGGTGACCTTCGCATGCTCGTGCGCGGCGGCGTTTTCGGTAGACAGCGGATCGTGCGCCATCTTTGGCGCATGTGCTTTTCGTTTTTTATCGCTACCGGTTCCTTTTTTCTGGGCCAGCAACAAGTGTTTCCAAAAGCGTGGCGCGGAGCAGCCGTGTGGTTTGTTCCGGCGCTTCTGCCACTAGCAGTAATGATTTTCTGGCTGATCCGAGTCCGTTTCACAAACGCATTCCGAGGAAGGTTGGTTTCCAGCAGCGGCAAGGTTCAGTCGTTGCCGACTTAAAAAAGAGAGGCTGACACTTTAGCGCGCGGAGCGATAGCGCAAACATCCGCTGCGAGCAGTTCCGCTTGTCTCTAGTCCCTCAAGCGTGCTCACTGAAAGGCTTTAAGTTCAGCTGCGCGCGGCATATAATCCGCCCAGTCGTTTGAAGTCCCTCTTAACCACGTGGAATAAGAATCTTCAACTCACCACCGCAATGTTTGGGAGGCATCATGAAGTTGACGAGACCTGGAATGGGCCGCGCAATCGGCACCTTCACCCTTTTGGCCACTGTCGCGTTCGTTGCCGCGCTTTCGGCGCCCGCGGTGTGTGCGCAACCGAATCCCTCAGCGGATCCGCTCAACCAACTCATGATGCACCGGCGGGAGATGTCGGCTCGCGCCGTGGACGAGCCGCGCCAGCGCCGCCTCGAGGAAGGAAAGTCGGAGAGTACCTTTCCCTCAGACATTGCGAACGGCAGGAATCGCGGCGTTGTGAGCGCGCTCACACCCGCGCAGCAGAAGGCGCTGAAGCACAACGAGCGCGGGCTCCAATTCTTCTCCAAGGGAAAGCACGACGACGCGATTAAGGAGTACGAGGAGGCCATCCGCTCCGACCCGAAACTCGCTGCAGCGCATAACAATCTGGGTAGCACATACTTCGCCGCCGGACGCTTCGAAGAAGCGGCTGCGGCGTTCCGCCGCGCCAGCGAGCTGGACAGCGGCTATGGCCAGGCGTTCTTTAATCTCGCGCTCGCGCAGATCAAGCTCGGACAAGAGAAAGAGGCCAACGAGACACTGACCGTGGCGTTGCGCGCCTACAACTCTGCGGGCGAGACGCATCTGAAGGCCGGTCGGCTTAAAGAGGCGGAAGAGGCTTTCCGCGGCATGCTCCAGATCGATGCCGAATACGCACCTGCGCTAATGCGCCTGGGGCTCGTCTACAATGCCGCAGGCCGCTACCAGGAAGCGGCTGGGAACGTCCGCCGCGTGGCAAAGCGCGAACC
>JALZOO010000358.1 GCA_030913905.1 Acidobacteriota bacterium | reverse complement strand
GCGGGACACTTCGCGCAACAACGCAACCACATTCAGCTTCTCAGTCGCACTGGGCGGATCGAAAATCGCGTCCTGGACACCGGTGTTGTACTTCACCCGTTGCAGGACAAAGAGCAGATCGCCTGTGGCATTGTTCAATCTCACACGATGAGGTTCCAGAATGTCGCCTGCAGAACGAAAGTCTGAAAACCGCGTGGTGCTTTTGAGCTCGTCGTCTTCAATCTTGAGCAATAGCTTCGAAGTCGTGCTGAATAAATATTTCAGGCGCGCACCACTACGCAGAGAAAACTCTACGACATAAGCAAATTCCTTCGCGTCCATTTGCCTCATTGACGTCACACGCGCGAGCACGTTCCGCTTTTTGAGATCAAGTAAGTGGCTGGCATCCAGCGCGGCTTGCAGCTTAGCCGCGGCGGCTTCTGCGCCAGTCAAGGTCTGGTACTTTCCGTCCATACCCTGCATCCAGGCTGATCGCGTATTGACGCCCAGGGTGAGTTGACCACCTACGAGGCTCATTTCTATACGAGCCGAGTCGGGGGCTTTTACCAGCATCTTGGCGGCCCCAATCGGTTGCTCATTGAGTTGAACGGACCATTCGTATGTTGCGTCTCTGATTCTCGCCACGCGCTTCTTGCCGCCGATGGCTTTCAGATAGTTATTAACTACCTTGTCCGCAGAAGGGAGTTTCTGGGCAAAGACCGGCGCGCATGACAGACCAAAAACCACGACGAGGAAAAGGGATGCGTGGGCGCAAGTAGCGACGTTTTGTCGGCGTCTGATCAAACTGGGATTCTCGATATGGGTGGCGGTCATTGATCGAAACTCCTGCGAGTATTTGTCGCTTTGCAGGTGCGCTTTGGTTGCCTTGTACCTTCGACCACCATGTAGTAGCGTATTAACAACTCTTAAGAGTGTCGCCTCCTCGCCTTGGCACATTGCGACAGGTTCAAGAAAACATGGATGTGCGCGACCGGTTTCCTGCCCCGCGGACTCCCTCATACGAAAGGATCCTCTCATGTTCATTCGTCACTTCTCCTCTTTGAATCAAAGAACAATCAAATTCTTAATCGGCGGCTTAGTGCTAATGAGTGCGTTAGGTGTAAACGCCACTAACTCAATGGCACAGGACACCAAACTGAAGTTGAATTCGATTCCAAACGGCTTCTCCGGCGAGTACCAGTCCGGTGACGCAAGGCTCCTTGTGGAGTCTCATTCTCCGGCACCTGACTACACTTTGAGTCGGATAAAAACTCCTGACAAACGGATTATAGCGGAGACTATTCGGAACAAAGAAGTTGTCACGGTGACTCTCTCCGATGTAACCCTCACATTTAATCTAGACAAAGAGAGTCGCGCTGAGAAGAAATCCGCAAGACTCTCTACACTGGATGAAGAGAAGCTCGAAAGATTTGGACTTTCTGAAGAATCAGCCGCCGTAAGAAAGGTGATTGCAGAGTTGATTGCACGGCGCGCTGGTGTTGACCCTGCTGGCATCAAGGGGTTCATAGTCATTGCTATGGTGTTGGGTGATGGTCCCGGCACGAAGGACATCGCGCAGGCGAAAGCAAACTGCGATGCGCCGAGGTTGGTCCAAATGTATGCTTCATACCGGTCGGACACGAGACCGAGCAATGAACCGTTAAGAAACCACAAGTTGGTAACCGCAAGCACCACCGGTTCTCCGGCCGTCAATTGTATCGGATGCTGTGGCCCAGGTTGTTGGGGTTGCGATGGTTGTTACACTGGCGCATGCTGGCAGCATGATAATTGCGTGGGCCAAAATGGGTACTGGGCGTGCAACTACCTTCTGGCTGAGGCAATTGCATCCATGTACTTTCTTTGCTAGAGAACACTTTCGTGGCTTTGGCGACAAGATATAAAGCAAGAGGATTGGCTTTCCTCTTCGGAGTCGGTGCGGCTATCTTAGTGTCATGGGCGCTGCCCAGATACGCCATGCCAGACGGAACCTACTCGGTTCGCAGCGGCGTTCTTGTTTGCGCTGCGACCTACCTAGTGTTTGGAGTTGTCGCAGGGTTCTTTTGGCGCGATAGGGTGTGGCATTTGGGACTCTGGTTAGTCGCTCCGGGTTGGTTGTTGGTTCTCTTTTCTTTGCTGTTTGCGGGATACGTGGATAAGTTCTTAACCAACGATGTTCCGGTTTTTATTGCCAGCGTTGCGGCTGCCACTCTCGGCGGGTTCGTAGGCGTCTATATCCGAGCTTGCCTGTTACCTCGGCAAAGGGAGCCGTCATCGCCACGCTAGCTGCCTCTTCACGTTGAGTGGACGCATGTAGCAATACTGTGCGGGCGTATAGACAACTCGGAGTTGGTCTTTTAAATAGCGGTCATCGAATCGAAACTATTGAGAGTCTTTGTCGCTTTGCACGTGTGCTTTTGGTTGCTTGACACTCGAAAGTGCGCATTCGTATAGTGCAATCCTTCGAGGCGTTGTTGACGTTTCGCTTGAAAAGCCGGCTTAGCTCAGTTGGTAGAGCGTCTGATTCGTAATTAGAAGGTCGCCGGTTCAATTCCGGCAGCCGGCTCCAGTTCCATATTTCCCAGACAGTATAAGTAGCAAAACCGCGAGCGGCAAAAGCGCTGTTCGTTCACCCTCTTAACCGCGCGCCGAACGAGTTCGTCCAAACCAACGTCGCTCCCATGCTTTCTCCAGAACAGATTGCTCGATATCGAGACGATGGTTTTGTGGTTGTCAGACACTTCGTCGACGTGGCGTCGTGCGATCTTTTACGCGCGCGCGCCGTAGAATTGGTTCATGAATTCGACCCTCGCGGGGTGATTTCAATTTTTTCAACGCATGAACAGAACCGCCTGACCGACAGATACTTTCTCGAGTCTGGCGGCGACATTCGGTTCTTTTTCGAAGAGGGCGCCTTTCGGCAGGATGGGACACTAAAGCAAAGCAAGGACCGATCAATAAACAAGATCGGACATGCGCTTCATGACCTCGACCCGATCTTCAGCGAATTCTCACGACGGCCGGCGATACGCGAGCTAGTCAGCGACCTTGGTATCGAACGCCCTCTGTTGTTGCAGTCAATGTACATCTTCAAACAGCCCACCATCGGCGGCGAGGTCATCTGTCATCAGGACAGTACGTTTCTCTACACCGAACCGCAGGATATCGTTGGCTTATGGATTGCGCTCGAAGACGCAACCATTGAGAACGGTTGTCTCTGGGCCATTCCCGGCGGACATAAACTCGGACTTAAGTCCCGCTGGATACGCGATGGAGAAGGCGAGATGAAGTTTGATGGCTTTGATCCAACTCCATGGCCTGAGGACAAACTAGTTCCATTGGAAGTGAAAAAAGGAACGTTGATAGTTCTGAATGGTCTGTTGCCGCACAAGAGCCTGGCAAACCGATCGGCAAAGTCGCGACACGCCTACACGCTTCATGTGATGAGCGGTGATTGCCATTATCCGGAAGACAATTGGCTGCAACGCCCGAGCGACAAACCTCTAAGAGGATTTGATTAGAACCTCGGTTGATGCCGCCTTTGATGGGCCGATCGTCAAACAGAAACAAAAAAAGCGGCGTCAATGCGCCGCACTCCACAATTCCGCCTTTTCCTTAGCAAAATTGGCTGTTTGGGAGGTTTAGTTGGTCGGCCGGAGCAGCCCTCGGAAGATCCCCTGGACGCGTACCCGATTCGCCGGAACCCTGAAGGACTCGTGTTCCGAATTGGCAGGTTGTAACTCGACTTCATCCCCGCGACGGACCAGTCGCTTCAGTGTGGCATGGGTCTCGTCGATCAAAGCGACGACAATCTCACCATCGCGAGCCTCTGATCGATTCTCGATTAGCGCGATGTCTCCGTCACAGATGTGATCCTCAATCATCGAGTCGCCCTGCACCCTCACAGCATAGACCTTCTCAGGTCTAACTCGGCCGAGCAGAAATCTCGGTACAGAGATCGTCTCCGCATCAGAAACAACTTCTATCGGTTGTCCGGCTGCAATCCTGCCGGCGAGCGGAACTTCACACAACGAGTCAGATGGTGGTTCTGCTACTTTGATCGAAAGAGCAAACTCTCCATCTTCGCCTCGACGCGTGAGTAACCCTCGTCTTTCAAGCGCGGCAATGTGTTTGGCAATCGTCGCTCGCGACTTCACTCCAAAATGATGTGCTATCTGTGCGTAGGAAGGTACGTGTCCACGTCTCTCTAGAAAGCGCACGATGTAGTCGAGGATGTCTTTCTGTCGTTGAGTGCGTGGAGGAAGCATAGGTCGTTCAATTCGGAAGCATAACAATAAGAGCACCAGCCCCTGAGATGCGCAGGCATTCTATGGCGCGCTAACCAAAGCGTCAAGTGTTTGTTGCTCGCCCTGCTACCTTGGGCCAGTTCGGTAATCACTTCGTAGCCCAGAGATAACCACTGAAGCTGGTGCGTCCGTCAGCGTGCCGAATAGCGAGACAGCGTCCGGGGAAAGATGCGCACGCCCGCCGGCATGTTGGTTAGCGACATAGGCGGGGCTGTCAAAACCTCTTTCGCTTTCATACGATATACGGCCTGGTTCAGATCGTTGTCGGGAGTTATCGCCACGCCTTTCAGCGCTGCGCCGATGAAAGCGCCCTTGCTACGCGAGTATGAAAGAATTCCGGCATCCAACGTCGTATTGGTGGAGGCAGCAACCTCACGCCCCACTGGACCAGCCACTAAGCCGGCTTCGCCACCCATTTCAAATTTATCTTCAAGCAGGCCCTTCACACCTTCTTCGTTCATGATCAGGAAGACGTAGTCATTTTTCTGCGCGCCTATCTGCGCACCAAAGCTGCCTCCGCTAAGATTGAAGAATGCGGGAGCCGACCAGCCGCCTCTAACACGCCTGCTAATTACGCCCTGTCCGCCGCGTCCGCCGAAGATGAAAGCCGCCTTGATCACGCCCGGAAAAACCGCAATTGCCTCAGCTTTATCGAGTAATTCCTTAGGAATTGCCTTGTCTCTCACGTTCATGATTTCGGTGAACGTCTCGGCCGCCTCGCGTGCGTGCCGCGTCGCGTCCTGGAGCCTGCTGGCTTTCTGGGCCGAGGCTGCCGGCGACAGAGTTAGGGTCA
>JALZOO010000323.1 GCA_030913905.1 Acidobacteriota bacterium | reverse complement strand
GTTTGGTCCACTCAGTTCCTGGGGCTTACGCCCCAGGCTTTACGCTCTCGCCTGCTCCGCAGGCTTAACTGTTAACTGCTAACCGCTCATCGCCGACTATTTACTATTCACCATTTACGATTTACTATTCGCGAACCTTCCGTGGTCGAGCCCTAAAAATCATGAAAACAGTTCTGATTTTTCTCCTAACCCTTGTCCTTTTACCGATCTTCAATTTCCCAGCCACCACTGTCGCTTCAATAGACGTGAGGGCTGAGCACCCTCGCTCCCCGGTTGTCCAAGCTTCTCCGCAGAATGCCGACAAGCTTGCCGCGTTCGAGGCGTTTGTGCGGCAGCAAATGGTGAAAGACAAGATCCCGGGGATGACCATCGGGTTCTTCAAAGATGATTTCGGTTGGGTGAAGGGATTTGGTTATGCCGATGTGGAGAACAAAATTCCTGCCCGGCCTGAGTCCGCATACCGCTTAGCTTCCATTACCAAAACTTTTACAGGCGCCGCGATTCTTCAACTTGTTGAGAAGGGCAAGATGAATCTCGACGCCGAAATACAAACTTATGTGCCTTACTATCCCAAACAGAAATGGCCTGTGACGGTCAGGCAACTGCTCGTCCATCTAGGTGGAGGTCAGACCGGCTCGGGAATTGGACCAGAATATGTAACCCCTCGCGAGGTGGTGGCGAGGATTGCACAGTTTCCGATTCAGAATGAGCCAGGTGTTAAGTTTGATTATCAGACCAGCGGCTACAACCTGCTTGGCGCGGCTATCGAGGAAGTAACCGGCAAGCCTCTGGGCGAATATCTGCGCGAGTCGATCTGGAAGCCGCTTCTTATGAACGACACTCGCATGGACAATGTGCGCGAGCTGATTTCTAACCGGGTGCGGGGTTATGAACTTGTTAACGGCGAAATCCAGAATGCCCGGTTCATCGACGTCAGCTCCCGGTTTGGCGGCGGCGGCGCGCTGGGCACGGTGCCTGACTTGTTGAAATGGGCCAGGACCGTCGACTCCGGACGCATTATGTCGAAAGAATCGGGAGCCTTGATGTATGCGCCAGTCGCTAATAAAGACGGGCGCTACGTCGGGCTGGCAGACGGTGAATGGTATTACACGGCGGGTTGGCTGGTGTTTCCCATCAACGGGCAAAGGGCCCTTTGGAATGATGGAGGACAAATCGGGACCAACACAGCGCTCATTCGCGTTCCTTCGAAGAATCTCGCCATTGCCTTTGCCAGCAATGTGCAGGAGATCGATCGGATGCCCTACATCAAACGTCTTTACGAACTGATCACGGGCGAGCCTATGGCGCAGATCGTGTCCACCAGAAACAAGTTTGACGACGCGCTTTATAAAGGTATGGGGGACACTTTCAACTATGGGTCGCTACACTTTGACGAAAGCCGGCAGCCTGTTGTCAATGACCCAAAGGAGTTGGCTAAGGCTTTCGCTTACTTCAATCGGACGGTCGACCGCGTTGCGCTGCAGAAGAACTATCAAGCTACTGTTAAAGCCATTAACGACGGACGGCATCCTGTCGGCGACGTGGCTTTCATCAAGGTCGGCTCGTACATGGCGATGAAGTTGGCCGAGAAGCACGGCCCCGCGCGCGCCGGTGTCTATCACGCAATGGGCTCGTTTGCATTCTTTGACGACTACATCAAGCTCTACAAGTCGACTAAAAAACATCCGAAAGCACTTCGTTTCAATAAGCCTTTCGAACTAATAGTTACCAAGTGGAATCAGGACTGGACCCGAACCTGGAATGAACAAACGCGCAAGCTCACGACTGCCAACGAAGCAGAGCTGGTGGAGAATGGTGAGCAGTTGAAGAAGAGTTTTGCCGGAGCTGAGGTCTATCCGGATTTTCTTGATCAACTTCTGAGGATCAAGCAAGGGCCGGGTTCGGTGAAAGCGGTGAAGTTGGCCGTTGAACTGTATCCTCAATCCGCTCGGGCCAACCTTGTATGGGGTATCTTTCTCATCTTGCTCAGCCGCAGCGATGTAGATAAAGAAAAGTTGGAGAAGACTATCCTGGAGAAAGAGCCACCGCTCACTTACATCAAGAGATCTTTGGAGATCGATCCTGAGGGCTCTGCCAATGCCGGTAGTCTCAGGCAGATTGCGCGTGGCTGGACCGGCGAAGGTCGCACTCTGGAAGACGCGGAAAAACTTTTGAACCTGGCAATCCAACTGCACCCGCAAAGTGGCATGCTTTATGAAGGACTTGGAGACGTCTATGTGAAGCAGGGACGGAACGACGAGGCAACTGCATCGTACAAGAAAGCCCTTGAACTCGATCCCACTCTCCAACCTTCGAAGGAAGCACTTAAGAAACT
>JALZOO010000298.1 GCA_030913905.1 Acidobacteriota bacterium | reverse complement strand
CAGGCATCGTGGATGTAGGACAAGCACTCGCCTGTTGGACTACAGGCGTTCCTGCTTGTCATTTGTCGATAGTGTTTTTACTTAAGAGCGAGCAAAACTAGCACGAGTGAACTTGGCAAACAAGAGAAGGATTATGTGAGGCAGTTGAGATCTTCAAAGTGGGTCGACAAATACGGAACCGGGAGCGGTAGCGACCGGGTAAACATCAGCCAGCCGCGAAGCGGCGGCATATAGTAGCCCCGGGCGTAAGCCCGGGGATCGCGTCACCGAAAATTTATTATTAGCCCGCGAAGGAGTCTGTCGGGAAAAAGTCATAGACAGCGATCAAAGAATAAGTAAACTGCCAGCATGAGCAAAACATTTCGCGCTTACGATATGAATCAGCAATTGCTGTTGCCGCCAGATTTGCGGCAATGGTTGCGCGACGATCACCTGGCGCTGTACGTCAGTGATGTGGTCGAGGCGTTGGAACTTTCGCGGATCGTGAACAAGTACGAAGAAGGCGACAGTCGTGGTCGACCGCCTTACCACCCCGCGATGATGGTGAAACTGTTGGTCTATGGTTACTGCACGGGCCGGATGTCGTCGCGGAAGCTGGAGCAGGCCACTTATGATGACGTGGCGTTTCGAGTTTTGAGCTGCGATCAACATCCAGACCACGACAGCATTGCCGATTTTCGCAAGCGGCACTTGGCCGAACTCGGGCAGTTGTTTGTGCAAGTGCTGCAGTTGTGCCAGCGGGCCGGCCTGGTGAAGCTGGGCCATGTGGCTGTTGACAGCACGAAGATCAAGGCCAACGCAGCCAAGCGCGAATCGCTGCGCTACGGGCACTTCGAGGCCGCCGAGCAGGCGCTGGAGGCGGAAGTACTGCGGTTGTTGACCGAGGCGCAACGTATCGATGATGAAGAAGACACGCTTTACGGCGCGGGTCGGCGCGGCGATGAGTTGCCGGCCGAGTTGCGGCGGCGCGAGACCCGGTTGGCGAAGATTCGCGAGTTGAAAGCGCAGTTGGAACAGGAGGCGCAACAAGCAGCCGCGCAAGAACAACAGCAAAAAGCCGCGGATGAGCCCAAGAACTACCGGCGGCGTCAATGGACCAAGAGCGAGAGCGGCGCGGTGGTTCCCAAGGACAAAACGCAACGCAATCTCACTGATCCTGACTCGCGCTTGATGATGGACACGACCACCGGGAATTATGAACAAGCTTACAATCCGCAACTCGCCGTTGACGCGCAGACGCAAATCATCGTGGCCGCGCGGGTCGTGCAAGCTCCCAACGATCAGGAGCAGTTGGTGCCTACCGTGTTGGCGGTGAAGGAGAATCTGGGCGCATTGCCCGCGATAGTTTCGGCTGACGGAGCTTACTTCAGCAGCGCGGTGATTACTACGGAAGCTTTGCGCGGCATCGATTTGTATGTACCGCCCAATGAACCGGAACCGAGCGTTAAGCCGGAGGTTCCAGCCCTCGATGGCAGTGTGCGGGCGCAGATGTGGCACAAACTGAAAAGCAAATCGGGACGCAAGATCTACAACCGGCGTAAAACGATTGTCGAACCCGTCTTTGGCCAAATCAAACACGTCCGCAGCTTCCGCCAGTTTATGTTGCGGGGACTGGCCCAGGTTGAAGGCGAATGGTTGCTGATCTGTATGACGCATAACTTGTTGAAGCTGTTTCGGACTCTCAAACCAGTACCGCTAATTTGAAATCGCAAAAGTTCAATCAGGTGAGCCGAAGCAACAGTCTCAGGCTCTAAGTAGCAAAACTAGCGCTGCTTAGCTGCAGTAGCCAATTGGGTAAGTAAATAAATTCAATATCTCCCGTTGCGAAGTCTGTCCACTGTCGAACCGCTTTTCCCCGACAGACTCCTTCGCAGGCTTGAAACGTTTATGGCGACTAGACCCCGGGCTGACGCCCGGGGCTACTAACTTCCGCTCCTTCGGAGCTCGAGGCAAAAACATCAAGTACTAAGGTCAAAGTACTTAGTTCAAATATATTCGGATGAACGAGAACAACC
>JALZOO010000294.1 GCA_030913905.1 Acidobacteriota bacterium | reverse complement strand
AAGCGGCAGCACGATGCTTGTCGGCATTCGCTGATTGAAAAACGATCTCCTCGTCGTAGGCGAGGCCAAGCCACTCAAGCCCTTCAATTATCGACCGCGTTGATTCTTCAGTTGATCGCTGCAGGTCTGTGTCTTCGATGCGTAGTAGAAACTTGCCACCAGTCTTTTGCGCGTAAAGCCAATTGAAGAGTGCGGAGCGCGCTGCGCCAATGTGCAGATAGCCGGTGGGTGATGGAGCAAAACGTACGCGAACCATAGAATTAGTCAGTAGTCAGTGGCGACCATTGGTTAACTCAAACTATTCTGCAACTAACCTAACACACAATAAAATAGTCAGTAGCTGTAGCCCGCAATTCAGCAGGAATTTCTACTGACTACTGACCACTGACTACTGACTAAAAAATGGCGGAGATGACAGGATTCGAACCTGTGAAGGGCTTTTGACCCTTAACGGTTTAGCAAACCGCCGCCTTCAGCCACTCGGCCACATCTCCGCGCCGGATACAGGCGAAAATCATTCTAGTCGGCGAGCAAAGATTGTCAAGGCAACCACGAATTGCCTACGGATCAGTTTAGATTCTCATTAGCACCGTGGCTTTAGCCCGGTGATCAATCACAGCCGCCGCAAGCGCGAAACCGTTTAAACGGTTTCAGATTTTGAGTTGGAAGCGTCGGTCCACCGGGCTAAAGCCACGGTGTTAATGAGAGTACGAAACGAAACTAACCCACCGCAAATTGGGAGCAGCTCAGACTTAGTGGGTGCGCTGAATCGCCATCAACGTCAAATCATCAAACGGTGCCCCGCCGTCAGCAAACGCTTCCAGCGAACGTATCCCTTGTTCGATCAATGGACGTGGAGAAAGGTTATGTTCTTCCCGGAGCAGGTTAGTCAGACGTTCAATTCCATACTCTCGCCCCGCCACATCGGATCGCTCGGAAAAGCCGTCAGTGTAGAGGAAGATTGAGTCGCCTTTCTGCATTTGAAACCTGGTGCAGGAAAAGCTTTCACTGGAAAACACGCCGACCGGCAGGCCGGTAGCCGCGATACTCGTAACCTTGCCCTGTTGGACCAGTAACGGCGGCAAGTGTCCGGCATTGCAAATCTCGACCGCACCGTCGCTGCCTGCTTTACCGCAGACCAACGTGGCGTATTGCGTGGGCAATGTGCTTCCGCAGAACACCCGGCTGGCGCGTTCCACCATCTGCTCGAGCGGCAGGTTGATTGAACTCAAAGTGCGAAACATCGCATGCAGATGAGCCATCAGCATCGACGCAGCAACGCCCTTACCCGACACGTCTCCGAGAACGAAATAGAGTGACTGATCCTCGCCGTCGATCAAATCACAATAGTCACCGCTAACGGGTCCAGCTGGTTGATAGTGGTAGGCGATCTCCCATCCATCCACATTGCGTGTGGGCGGTGGTAGCAGGCCATTTTGAATTTGGCTGGCGAGCGAAAGGTCATCCTCCAGTGCGCGTTGCTCCCGAGCCGACAAATGGTCGATACAAAAACGTGTCAGAGGGTCGGCAATCAACCGCTCCGACTCAACCGGGTCATTACACACTTCGCACAAGCCGTACACGCCGGCATCCATGCGATGCAATGCTGAGTCGACTTCATCAAGAAGTCTTGTTAATTCAGCCGGCCGGTGAAATGCACTCGAGGCGGCTTCCAGTTTTTGACGGCGTTCGATTAGCTGCTTGCGTAGTACTGGTTCAATGGCGGTAACCATGGTCAAGGTCCTTCCTTAGTTTAGCGAGGGCTCATGCAACGAGGCTGGCTGGGACTGGCGCTCGCTGGAGTTGCACCGGCAACTGCGGCGCGCAGCATATTTTCCTCAGGCGGGCGCGATCAGTCTGCATTGCCTGATCGTTTTCCAACCATGTCCGAACTTCACGAAAAATGTTAGCCGCGTGGGCGTCAGGCGGCTCAACAATCCGGTAATGAATCCACTTTCCATCGCGCCGAGCGGACACCAGTCCGGCGCGTTTCAGGTAGGCAAGATGACGAGAGATTTTGGGCTGGTTAGTCTTCAGCACCTCCACGAAAAAACAGACGCAAACTTCGTCTTCGCCCATCAGGTTTATGAGGCGCAAACGCGTGCGATCGGCCAGCGCTTTAAAGAGAAAATCGATGTTATGTTCTTTGCTTTTCATGCCGTTTGGCTTGAGTGATTGCTGACTTAATTACTACGATTTTCAAGGCCTCAGAGTTCCTTTTTCCGGGAGTAGATTTGACGCTAAAAAAGCAAATATTTCTATCCGGATCTTGCGTCGAAACAGCCTGAACTTAGTCAGTGCCGACCACCTGACTCCGCCGTTCAAGTAGCACCGTGTCGCGCCAGACTTCACCCATCTTTCCTATTCGTCTTCGAGTACCCACTTCTCGAAATCCAGATCGTTTGTGCAAAGCCATACTCGCCTGGTTTTCCGGAAACACGCTCGCCTGCAAAGTCCAAATCCCGTTCTCTTCGGATGCGATCACGAGCTGTTCGAGAAGTGCCCGGCCAATACCGCGACCGGTGAACTCGTTACCGACGTAAACGCTCACTTCTGCCACCCCCCTGTAAACCGCTCTAGCAGATCCCGAACTGATTGCCGCCCAGCCTGCGACGCGACCATCTTCCGAAGTTGCCACTAGGCGAGCGAAAGGCAAATGCCCGTTATCCCACTTCTCCCATGACGGGGCAGTAGTCTCGAATGTGGCCTGGCCTGTGGCAATGCCTTCCAAATAAATAGCGCGCACAGTCGGCCAGTCACCCTCCACTAGCGGCCTGATCTCGACATCGCCAACTTTTTTCATATACGGCTTGACAGATGTAACACCCCCACGCTAAAGTGCTCACATTCGCATAGGCGAATATGAAATATAGAGGAGGATGCTATGGAAAGCAAGTCGGAAAATCAGGTAATTGCGCTAAAGGCGCATTTGGCGCTGAATGTGAAGAACGTTGAGCAAAGCATTGAGTTTTACAAGAAAATGCTGGGAATCGAGCCGTCGAAAGTGAGGCCGGGTTATGCGAAGTTTGACGTGCAGAACCCCCCGTTAAATCTGACGCTAAACCAAGCGTCTTTCAACGCACGAGGTGCGCTGTCCCACCTTGGAATCCAGGTCAGCTCGACCGAGGATGTAATGGCGGTCAGACAAAAGTGGATTGAAGCGGGCCTGATCACGCGCGATGAAATGCAGACCAACTGCTGCTACGCTGTCCAGGACAAGACTTGGGTCCACGACCCTGACGGGAATGAATGGGAGGCGTTTGTCGTATTGCAGGACAATCTACAAACGACCAGCATGTGCTGCACGACCGAAGCGCCCCAACCCGTGGCCATCGAACGTCCAGTGCAGGTTGCGTAAAGAAAACAGATGGGCTAAACGAAAAGGCCCGGCGTTGGCCGGGCCTGTGCAGTAAGACTGATAACGAAATTACTGCGGGTTCTTGTTCAGGCGCTCCTGACGTTCCTTCAGTCTCTGTTCGCGTCTGGCTTTGCGCTCTTCATGACTTGCCTTGCGCTCGTTCTTCATTTGTTCAAGTTGAGCTTTCTGCTCGGCCGTCAGGATTGCTTCAGCTTCCGCTCTAACACCTTCCATTGAGCGACGAATCTCCTCGCGCAACGTCTTCGCTCGTGCTTCGTCTTCCGCGGTGAAGGTGCCGGCAATCCTTTTCTCACGAAGCTGGAATAGTTCTTCGCGCTGCGTTTTGGTGCTCTCCATTCGGCGTTGGTGAATGGCGCGCATCTGTTCACGTTGCGCATCCGTCAGATTGAGTCCCTTCATGAAGTGACCCGCGCCGTGCGGTCCGCGCATTCCTTTGTGGCGTTCGCCGCGTTCTCGAAATCTTTCTTTTCGTTGCATTCGCTCTTGCCGCGCACCTTCCGGTGCGGTCGGCTGCGTTTGCTCCTGCGCGAACACACAGATTCCAGACGCCAAAACTAACGCCATTACGCCCAGTAAATTCCTTCTAATCGACATTCTTGCTCGACTCCTTTTTTAGTATTGCGGTTTGATAGTTTGGGGAATTGCTATTGGGTTTTGTCCTACCTCGGCTATTAGACGCAGCATTAACTCCAGAAGTTTGGAAAGATAAAGCCGTTGACTTTATAAGTAAGGCAGAGTACTTTACAGCGCAAAGACGGTAATCGATTGAGAAACACTAATGAGGATATGAAAACTGCGCTATTACCAAAATTTCGAAGGGGTAGTAAAAATCTGAAGCGTCACGCTACAATACCGCGCAAATGAGTCTTCTTGAACAGATAAACTCCCCAGCAGACCTCCGACGTCTGCCCATGGAGAACCTACAGCAAGTCGCTGACGAGATTCGTCAATACATCCTGGAAACCATGTCCCGCATAGGCGGCCATACCGGCGCTTCACTCGGCGCCATCGAGTTGGCCGTAGCGCTCCACTATGCCTTTGACACGCCTCGCGACCGACTGGTGTGGGACGTCGGCCATCAGGCATACGCCCACAAGATACTTACCGGCCGGCGTGAGTCACTGCCGACCATCAAACAGTATGGCGGCATCAGCGGCTTTCTACGGCGCGATGAATCCGAGTATGACGTATTTGGGGCAGGGCATGCGTCAACTTCTCTTTCGGCTGCGTTGGGTATGGCGATCGCGCGCGACAAAAAAGGCGAGAACCATCACGTCGTGGCATTAATTGGTGATGCGTCGCTCGCCGGCGGGATGGCGATGGAGGCGATTAACCAGGCAGGTCACCTCAAGAGTCGCCTGATTGTACTTCTCAACGATAACGAAATGTCGATCGCTCCTGCGGTGGGCGCGTTAACAGGTTATCTAAACAGGATTCGTGGAGCTCATAACTACCATCGCTTCAAGGACGAGGTAGAAGAAACGCTGTTGGCGATTCCTTCAGTAGGCGAGCGGCTTCACCATGCGGCCAAAACCGTGAAGGATGCTATTGCGGCCGCGGTGCTTCCGGGAGCCTTGGTTAGCGAGCTTGGGTTTAAGTACATCGGCTACGTCGACGGACACAATCCACGCGCCCTGGTTGCCGCGCTTCGTGAAGCTCAGCAGATTGACGATGGGCCCGTAATAGTTCACGCGCTTACTACTAAAGGTAAGGGCCATCCGCAGGCCGAACAGGATTACTACCGCTGGCATGCCACGGGCCCTTTCGATTTGAAGAGTGGCCAGGCAATTAAGTCGAAAGCTTCCGCGCCAACCTATACCGCCGTCTTCGGAAACACGATGGCCGAATTGATGGCCAAGGACGACAAGATCATTGCGTTGACCGCTGCAATGCCTGACGGCACGGGCATATGCACCGCTTTGGAGAAGTTTCCAGAGCGATCGTTCGACGTTGGCATTGCCGAACAACACTGCGTTACGTTTGCCGCGGGAATGTCATGCGAAGGTCTTAAGCCGGTTTGTGCAATCTATTCAACGTTCCTGCAGCGCGGATTTGATCAACTTGTTCATGACGTCTGCATACAAAACCTGAATGTAAAGTTTTGTCTGGACCGTGGAGGAGTGGCAGGCGGCGACGGACCAACCCATCACGGCCTACTCGACATCGCCTACCTACGAGCCGTTCCCAATCTCGTGCTGATGGCGCCGAAGGATGAAGGCGAGATGCGCGACATGTTGTTGACCATGGTAGAGCATCTCGGACCTGCTGCCATGCGTTATCCCAGAGGCAACGGCGTTGGAGTCGACATCGATCGAGATCCGCAAATTCTGGAGATCGGCAAAGGTGAAATATTGCGTGATGGTGGAGAGATTGCAATCGTCGCCTATGGCTCGATGGTGCATCCATCGCTGCAAGCCGCTGAAAACCTGGCGAAGGAAAAGATTGAAACCACGGTGGTCAACGCTCGTTTCGTCAAGCCATTAGACGCTCCACTTCTGCTGGCTTTAGCACAAACGAAACGGCTGATTGTTACGGTTGAAGAGGCTTACCTCGCCGGCGGTTTCGGATCCGCATTGCTCGAGCTTTTGGAGGAAAACGGCCTCCAGGACAAATTGCGCGTTGTCAGAATGGGAATTCCGGATCGCCTGGTTACTCATGGGGATCCAAAGCTATTGTTGGCCAAGTTTGGTTTGGATGCTGACGGTATCTACACGCGCGTGAAGGAAAGCATTGATGTAATGGACGAGCGCCGTGCGAAACCCCAAAAGGTGGGACGATAACCGAATAAACACTAGAGTTTGGTCGAGAAATTCTGCGCCCGGCTGTTTTCACAGACGGGCGCGTTGTTTTAGTGCACGATATGGTTACGCAGCGCATCCACCAGTGCATTGCAAATAACAACTTCCAGCCCATTCTGCGATGATTTGGATGCGGCGCCACCCGCTGATTTTCTGGCCCCGGTCTTGCAAACAGTTCAAGTGGGTTACCACGTCAAAGAGTTTCAGCAGGAATGATGGAAGAAAATATTACTAACCAGGACACATCTAGCGTAGTAGTGCCGCTTAACGAGCCACATTTCGATGAGGAGGCAACTCTGCTTTCCGCTCGGCCAGTGGTACCTCTTACGGAAGTTAAGGCGGAAGCACGCTCGCGACGACGTCTGGTTTTCGTTTTTTCAATTCTAATTGCCGTAGCCGCAGGCGCTTTGGGCGGCACACTGCTCTACAAATACCGGAGCCAGGGGTCAGCTGCTGAAGTTCAGACGACGATTCCCGACGCCGAGCAGGCCCCCAGTGAAACCCCAGCAGTGGCAGAGGCGGGCGGTGCCACGCTTGACTCACATTCGAACGCCTTGTCGACAACTGACGAAAACGCGTCGGGAACCGTCGCACCGGAAATTGTTGCTCGTGGTGATTCGACACCACCAAAGTCATCCACCCAGCCAGCACCACGGACTCGGGCAACTGCACGGGCTCGTGACGTGGAAAACAGCCGTGACGATGAGATTGTGCGTGAAAATGGCGATGATTCTGAGCGTGAAATCCGTCGCGAGGAACGCAGAGAGGCACGCAAAGAAGCACGCCGTCGTGAGCGCGAAGGTCAACGCGAGGCACGCCGCAGCAGAGACACGTCCGACGATTTACTCAGGATACGCGAGATATTCGAGGGCGCACCGAAACCGTAATTATATTCGCGTTGTATTTAGTTCAAGATTGTTGACTGTTTCTCAGACGAGTGGCATCATCGGGCGCAAGCGAGTAAGAGGTTCAAGCGAGTAAGAGGTTATAGCGAGTAAGAGGTTATAGCCGGCCCCAGGTCTTGTCCCGATAACAACTCTCACCGAACGAAACCCGACGTTTATTAACATTCATAGTTCGCGTGCGGTGCGCGAGGAAGTAGGCATTTGTATGAAGAAGCAAGTGTTTCGTGAGCGTGAGTGTATTCATAGAGAAGAAGACGCCGAAGGCGAGTTCTACAACGGGGCTTTCTATGTTCAGGCACTGCAGCGCCTATCCGTCGATAAGGCGATGAAAGTTGCCGGCAGAGTCGGCTCATTTTTTTGGTCAGACGCGCCCCACACGGTGGTCTGGTTGTGTACTGACTGCGCAGCGGAACTGAATCTTACTGATACGCCCCGCGCCATAACCCAAGCGTCGCGGCGACAAGCCTAGCAGCCGTCTAATCTCACCGGCCAATGCTCATCGGCTGCTTCTGCGGTAAAGTGAACGCAGATGAAGCGCGAGCGAATTGACAAGCTGCTGGTCGAACGCGGTCTGGCTGACTCTCGCACCAAAGCGCAAGCTATGATCATGGCGGGCATTGTTCTCGTCAACGAACAGCGCGTCACTAAAGCCTCTGAACTCGTTCTTCCCAATTCCGACATTCGCATCAAAGGCGCCGATGACCCCGCTTCTCGCTACGTTGGCCGCGGTGGCGTGAAACTCGAGGCAGCCTTACGAGAGTTTGGTCTTGAAGTCCACGATCTTGTTTGTCTTGATGTCGGCGCTTCAACGGGAGGCTTCACGGATTGCCTGCTTCAGAACGGCGCCCGCCATGTCGTAGCCCTGGACGTCGGCCATAATCAGATCGACTGGAAACTGCGAACCGATTCGCGCGT
>JALZOO010000221.1 GCA_030913905.1 Acidobacteriota bacterium | reverse complement strand
ATCGAACCGATCGGTATTGACACAGTAGATGTGTTGACTTACAACTTTCGCGTCGTGACGAATAATAGTTTTCGAGGTTCAAACTATGGATAAGAGTCTAAAACTGCTTTCGTTAGCATTTTTAGTTGTTGTTATTAGCACGCAAGTATCAACTGCTTCCGCGCAGGACCCGGGTCTCATCGGTTCATGGCAAACGAAAGATTCAGAACTGGTGATACGCGTCACGTTTAATCCGGACGGCACGGGCGTTCTCGATAGCGCGCCCATCAAGTACACCGTTCGGGGTGACAAGTTAATGGTAAACGAAGATGGCACCGTTAATAACTATACGTTCAAGCTGAGCGGTGATTTGTTAGTCGTGTCGGGTGCAAACCTGGACTCGCCTTTGACGTTTGTGAGGCAGAGTAACGCAAAGGGTTTTGGCAAACGAAGAGACGCAGCCGCGGAGCCGAAAACGTCAGCATCAAAAGAGCAGGGACTCACGGGACGTTGGCAGAGCAGCGAAGCAACTGTGCAGATTAATGATGACGGAACACTTATTCTTAACGGGGCCACCTACCGTTATTCAGTTCGGGGAAACAACATCACGCTCGCAAACAACGACGGTGCGTTAACATTTCCGTTTCAACTGACAGGCGACACGCTTCAGGTTTTAGTTGATGGAAGATTAGTTATCTACAAACGCTTTACAGGCGACAGTGCTGTAGGCGATGTGGCTATGGCTTCGCGATCGAATCCATCGGACCTATTTGGCAAGTGGTGTTACATGTCGAACGTAAACTCCACTGGTGGCGGACGCATGTCTAACACTTGCTTCACACTTTATGAAAATGGCACTTACGATTATTACAGCGAAACGAGCTCCTCCGGCCCCGTTGCATCGTCCGCTTCGCAGGAGTCAGACAGTGGGACCTGGACTGTGTCGGGCGGGACTCTTACCGCTCAGTCGCGGTCACGTGGAACTCTTACCTTCTCATTGGAAAAGCGGAACCATCCTAAGACAGGTGATCCGATGCTCGTGCTCGATGGAGATGCCTTTGTAACGTATGGCCCACGGTCGCCCTGGCCCTAGAAACTATTCAATTACGGCCAATACATCCCCGGCACTCACAGTGGCCCCGGCTTCAGCATTGATGGAAACTACCACCCCGGCTTTTGGTGACTTCATTTCGTTCTGCATTTTCATCGCTTCGACAACTACAATGCCTGCGCCCGCTTCAACATTTTGACCAACCTCAACCAGCAGCCGGACAACCTTGCCGGGCATCGGCGAAACAATCTCTGCCGCGCCGTGGCCGTGAGCGCCGGAAGTCTGCCCACTGCGCAGTCGCTTCGGATCAATGATGGTGATATCGAATGCGCGTCCCTGAAGAGCGACCTCAAACGACATGCGCGAGTCGCGCTTTGTTTCCACACGGCAACGGAAAACTTTCGTCCCACTGATCAGCAGATAAACGCCATTCGACAGTTCGCGGACTTCGACATCGTAGCGCCGCCCGTCAATCTCAGCGATGGCGGAACCACTGCTGAGATCAAGGAAGACATCGTGTTCGTTTGCTCCTAGGTGGGCTTTCAGCTTCATGATGATTGAGGCAGCTCTCTCATTAGCACCTCGCTTCAGCGAGGTGACCGGCGACGCAGATTGAATTAATGAACCGTTTTAACGGTTTCATCGTCTCATCGTAAGTCGTTGAAACGGCTAACTCAGTATTCTTCGCTCGTCATCACCTAGCTGAAGCTAGGTGCTAATGAGATCAAAGCCTAAGCATTGCAACCCACGTGTTATCTTGAAAAGCTAAGTGTCTCCTCACTTCTTTCCGCGCACGTTAATCACTTCGCGGCGTTCGAGCATCGCCGCCCGTCCCGACATCTTCCACCGGTTCTCGACATCCGCGTCCGTGCGACGATTGAATGATGCCTCTCTTTGCAACTTGGCGTAGTGAATAGCAGCCGCCAGGACGGCCAGGTCGGCTTCAGTCTGTTCTTCAGCGTTGACACTCGGACGCGTCCGCGCCTGCCGTTCGTTGAAACGAGAAATGAAGCCTGTATCAAGTTGAGCCGACTTGAACTCGTCGTCTCGAACAATCTTACGGAAGAAGGGAAGCGTAGTTTTTATGCCGCCAACTTCGTATTCGTCCAGCGCCCGCCGCAATCGATCAATGGCTTCGTCGCGGTCTCGACCCCACGCGGCAAGTTTGGAAATCAATGGATCATAGTGAATTGAAACCTCAGAATTGATCCCCACTCCACTGTCGTCCCGTATCCCCGGCCCAAACGGAACGCGCAGTTGGTTAATCGTTCCCGGCGACGGAAAGAAACTGTTATCGGGGTCTTCCGCGTAGACGCGACACTCAATCGCATGACCCAGCCATCGAACGTCCTCCTGTTTGAAAGACAGCGATGAACCGTTGGCGACCATGATCTGCTCACGAACCAGATCGATTCCGGTTACCAGTTCAGTTACCGGATGCTCAACCTGAAGCCTTGTGTTCATCTCCAGAAAGTAGAATTCTCGGGTAGCGTCCGCGACCAGAAACTCGACAGTCCCGGCGCCGACATAATTGACGGCGCGCGCGAGCTTAACTGCGGCCGTCCCCATCTGTTCGCGAAGCGCTACATCATTAATTGGTGACGGACACTCTTCGACTACCTTTTGATGGCGACGTTGAATTGAGCACTCGCGCTCTCCGAGGTGAACGACGTTGCCTTGCGTGTCGGCGAAAATCTGAATCTCGATGTGACGCGGCCGTTCGACAGCCTTTTCCAGGTAGAGTGAGTCATCACCAAATGCCGAGGCGGCTTCAGACTTGGCGTTGTCAAAGGCCGAGCGCAACTCTGTTGACGAGGTCACCAGCCGCATGCCTTTGCCGCCGCCTCCGGCAGAAGC
This sequence comes from Acidobacteriota bacterium, assembly GCA_030913905.1. Taxonomy (GTDB): domain Bacteria; phylum Acidobacteriota; class Blastocatellia; order Pyrinomonadales; family Pyrinomonadaceae; genus PSRF01. The sequence continues at coordinate 1,526 of JALZOO010000221.1, read as the reverse complement.
TTTCAGCATCACCGGATAACCAAACTGCTTTGCTGTTGCTTCCGCCTCCGCGAGCGACTGCAAAGGTTCCACAGTGCCGGGCACGATCGGCACACCGGCCTCGACTGCTGCGCGTCGGGCGCTTGTTTTCGATCCCATAACGCGCATTGCTTCGGCCCTCGGGCCGATAAAGATCAAACCAGCGTTGGTAACAGCCTCGGCAAAAGCCGGATTTTCAGCGAGAAAACCGTAGCCCGGATGAATTGCTTCCGACTGCGTGGTCCTGGCAGCGTCGATGATGGCGTCCACGTTCAGATAACTTTGGACGGAAGGCGCCGGCCCAATGCACACGGCTTCATCGCACAATGCGACATGAACCGATTTCGAATCGGCTTCGGAGTAGACCGCGGCGGGTGAAACGCCGAGATCGCGACAGGCGCGAATTATTCTCACCGCAATCTCACCGCGATTCGCAATCAGGATCTTCTTGAACATCGTTGCAGCCAGTTAACAACAACCAGGTACACATCAACAAGCCGCGAAGCGGCGGCAGTTAGTAGCCCCGGCCGTGAGGCCGGGGTGATATCCGATCGAAGGCTGAGAGCGCCGAAGGTGCGGCAGAGTGTCGGCCCTTCGGGCCTCACTTTTTCCCCTGCTGTGAGATCCACGCCCTTACGGGCGTGGCTATTGAATGCCGGCCCTGCGGGCCTGCGCTTCGGAATCGTCAACTGTCGATCGAATGTAGGGAAAGAAACCCGGTCGCTACCGCTCCCGGTTCCGCATTCGTGCATTGTCGGATGTTTGATCCATTGAACAACAAGAAACCCGGTAGCATTCCTCCCGGGTTCCGTATTTGTGTATGGTCTGATGAAGGACCAGAATTGGTTAACAGGTAGGTATTACTTCGCTGCTGTCGTTACACCGCGCCGCGGTGTCTCAGAAGCTTTGGAGGTATCGAAATAACCGTCGCGCATGATCATATCGTCTTCCGTGCCCATCAGTTTGTCCGGGCCTGGCATTCGAAGTTCGTAATTCGTGAACGATATGCGTTCCGTCGGCACATCGTCGGCAGTGTCTGATGACGCATTCAGAATTACGGCGCCACGCAATGGCCGAGGTTTCTTGCTGGGGGCCGCCGCCAAGTCTGCGCTGGGTTTGTACCCGTTCTCATCCAGAGTTATCAGCGCGGCTGCTAATGAGCCATCAGGGTCAGGCAGGCGTTTCAGGTCACTCAAATGGCTGGGCAGAGTCTCAAACTCTTTCTGATAATCGATTAGCGCGCGTGCGATTCGGTAGCCGTGTGCTTTGATCCCGGCTTCGATGCCCAACTGACGCTGGCGCAAACGTTCCGGAACGGTTATGCCGATCAGGATCAAGATCATCAGCGGAACTGCAGCCGAAGCGAAGTAGCCGCGGCGCGCGTAACGGATGCCACAAAACCGCGACGGTGATTGCATGATGGATCGATAGAGCCTGCGGCAGCCCCACAAAACCAAAATCGTCATCGGTATGGCCACCCACTTAAGCCCCCAGGCGGCAGTCTGCGC
>JALZOO010000270.1 GCA_030913905.1 Acidobacteriota bacterium | reverse complement strand
TGTCGCAGTTGCCGAATCTCAATGTCAAAGCACGTTCTTCAGTGTTTCGTTACAAGGGGAAAGAAACAAACCCGCAGACGATCGGTAAAGAGTTGAACGTACAAGCGATCTTGAACGGTCGGATTGCCCAGCGCGGTGACCGGTTAACGCTGAGTTTGGAATTGATTGACGCGCAAACGGAGAACGTGATCTGGAGTGAGCAATACAACCGCAGGCAATCCGACCTCGTAACACTCCAGAGCGAGATTGCGCGTGACGTGTCGAACAAGCTCAAGACGAAACTGTCGGGTGCGGATGTAGCGAAAATCGAAAGGAACTACACCACCAATGCGGAAGCCTATCAGCTTTATTTGAAAGGAAAGTTCTATTGGAACAAACGAACGGGCGAGTCACTTAAACAAGCGGCTGAGTTCTATAATCAAGCGATTGAGAAGGACCCAAACTACGCCCTGGCCTATTCAGGTTTGGCTGAGACGTACGTCCTCTTTTCGAGCTACGATGTGGCGCCGGCAAACGACAGCATGCCCCAGGCGAAAGCGGCTGCTCAGCGGGCATTAGCGATTGACGATTCGCTGGCAGAAGCACACACGGCTCTCGGATTCTATCTTTCCAATTATGAATGGGACCGGCTTGGCTCGGAAAAGGAGTATCGCCGCGCTATTGAACTCAAACCGAATTACTCGACCGCCCACCATTGGTTTGGTGCTGACCTCTCGAATGTAAAACGGTTTGACGAGAGTCTTGTAGAGTTGCGGCGTGCCGAGGAACTTGACCCGCTCTCGAGGATCATAGTTACGAATCTCGGAGACTCACTGGTTCATGCTCGCCGGTATGATGAGGCGATTGCACAATACAAACGTGTTCTCGTTCGCGACCCAAATTTTGCTTACGCTCACCAGGCTTTGGGCTGGGCATATGGCTCGAAGGGAATATATCCGGAAGCCATAGCCGAAACGCGCACGTCTATCGAATTGAATCAGACCCCTCTCGGAAAGGGATATCTGGGACTGTGGCTGGCGAAATCCGGCAAGCGCGATGAAGCAGCGAGACTCCTCAACGAGTTAAAACAGGAATCAACCCGGAATTATGTTCAGAGCTACACCTTTGCGCTTATTTACATCGGGCTGGGTGATAAAGAGGAAGCATTGAACTATCTCGAAAAGCACATGTCGAGCCGGGCTGAAACCGCCAATACGTATGCAAGTGCACCAGAGCTTGACGGTCTGCGCTCCGAGCCACGATTCAAGGAAATACTGAAACGGATGAATCTGCCGGAATAAATTGAAACACGGAGAAGAGTATGAGAATGAATTCTGTAAGGTTGTCTGCAGCCTGCGTGCTTGTTGTTGTCATCATTGCCGGCGCACATGCCCAAAAACCCTGTGCGACCGCTTCGAAGTTTGGGCCAGACGATCAGATCGGCAATCTTAACTATCTGACTCCGGCGAAAACGCTTGCGGCCTCAAAGCTGGTAACGCGCGGCAAGGCTTATCGACTCGGGATCGAAACAAACAAGGACACGCCTGCATACGGGACACGCACGTTCGGGATAATTGTGCTGCAGCCGGGCCAGGCGGGCGGGGCGGCGCTCGGCCCGACCAGGTCAACCTATAACGACGACATCATCACGGGCTGGGTCGGGGTAGGTTCACAGATTGACGGCTTCGGCCACATCGGCATCGACAATGTCTATTTCAATTGCAACAAGGGCGTCGACTTCGCAATGCCCGACGGGCTCAAGAAGCTGGGCATCGAGAATGTGCCGGCTGTTGCTACGCGTGGCGTGCTGCTCGATATGGCCGGTTACTTCAACACCGACATTGTGAAGCAAGGCACGGCGTTCAACCGGGCGGAGATCGAAGGAGCCATGAAGCGGCAAGGCATCAAGGCTATCGAGAAAGGCGATGTCGTGCTCTTCTACACTGGCTGGCTAAAGCTAATCGGTAAGGACAACAAGCGCTTTATCTCGGTCAACCCGGGACTCGGCCGGGACGGAGCAAGGTATCTCGCGTCGCTCGAAGTGGCGATGATTGGGGCCGACACGTCAAACTTTGAAGTGCTCCCTTTCGAAAAAGACGCCGGCGTCTTTGAGGTACACCAGATCCTGATTGCCCTCAACGGGATTCACATACTTGAGAACATGAACACCGAAGAGATGGTGAAGGATCAGGCGTGGGAATTCCTGTTCACGCTGGGGTCGCCCCGCATCACCGGCGGCGTGCAGGCAATCATCAATCCGATCGCGATCAAGTAGTGGACATCTACAGACCTGTTTATGAAAAGGGCGGGCATGCCCATCCTGACTTGATTGGCGAGAAGATCCTGTCCTGAGATTATGACAACTAAACCAAACAAGGAGAAACGTTTCATGCAAGCAGCAGAAAAAATCATGAGTGACACATCGCCCAGTTTGAGTGAGTACGATGCGATTACGAGGACGGTTCAGACCTACATCGATGGCGGCAAGTCGGGACGAGGCTCAGACATGAAGCCCGCCTTCCATCCGGATGCGACGATCTTTGGCTACATCGGACCTGATTTGTTCGCCGGACCGATCCAGGGTCTCTTTGATTGGAATGATCAGAATGGGCCGGCAGCAGATCTACAGGGTCGTATTGCCAGCATCGATATCATCGAGACGGTCGCCACGGTGCGTTTGGAACTGGACAACTGGACCGGGCATCGGTTCACCGACTTGTTTACGCTGCTCAAAGTCGATGGAGAATGGAAAATCATGAACAAGGTCTTCCACCTTCATCCGTGAGTCCGCGAAGTGGACCTGGTTCACCGACTTGTTTACGCTGCTCAAAGTCGTGGGGTTGCGCTGCGCTCCACCCCAGGCTTTAGGCCTTCACCCGCTCTGCGGGTTGGCTACTCTTTTGCTACGTGTTCGATCGGCTCACTGCTCACTTCTCACTGCCCACCGCCCACTGCTCACTGC
>JALZOO010000245.1 GCA_030913905.1 Acidobacteriota bacterium | reverse complement strand
TGACCGAGACGATTACAGGATCGCAGGGTGAGTATCAGAAGTTGGTCGCCCGCCAGCGGAGAGTCCGGCTGCTGGGATTATCCACGCTCGGTTTAATGACGCTGATACTGCTATTCGTTTCAACCTGGGTGGCGATCTACCTGGCACGAGGAATAGCAACGCCAATCAAAGCCCTTGCTGAAGCCTCGGAACAGATCGCTAGTGGAAATCTGTCTCATCGAGTCTCCACCATCGCTGAAGACGAGCTGGCACTGCTGGCCGACTCGTTCAATCGCATGACCAGCCAGCTTGAAGACAATCGCAGCAGCATTGAAGCTGGTTCGGCTGCTCTGCGTGAGAAGAACCTAACGCTCGAGGAGCGTCGGGATTACATTGAGACGATTCTGCAATCTCTCTCAACCGGGGTCGTTTCTCTCGATGAGCACGATCGGGTCACGACAATCAACGCCGCCGCCTCGCGAATGTTGAGGCTCAATGGGGAAACAACCAGCGGAGAACAACTCAACCATTTGATAGCAACGGACGACTGGATTGTCCTGGACCGGCTGCTCCGCCGTGCGCGTCGCACTGGGCAGGCTGGCGAACAAGCCCAATTGTCTGGCGTCGATGATGGCGCGTCGCTGCCTGTGGCGTTGACGGCGACTGCCTTACGCCCCTCGGAATCTCAAAAACGCGGCGTTGTTTTAGTGCTGGAGGATTTGTCTGAGCTGCTGGCAGCCCAACGCGTTGCAGCCTGGAGCGAAGTTGCGCGGCGCATGGCCCATGAAATAAAGAACCCGTTGACACCAATCCAACTTTCAGCCGAGCGGATCGCGAAAAGCTATCATCGCGTCGCTGGTAACGGCGGCGAGAATGGATCAAACGGATCCGGCGAAAGAGCAACCGAGGATAGTCACGTGGCCGCGGTCATTGACGAGTGCACGGAAACCATTGCTCGTGAGGTTGCCGGCCTCAAAGCCCTGGTCGATGAGTTTTCGCATTTCGCACGTCTGCCAGTGGCACGGCCGGCCACGGCTGACTTGAATGAGGTAATACGTCACGCGGTGGCGCTGTACGAGGAACGGCTGGAAGGCGTGGATGTAGAGATCGACCTGGATGCAAGTCTTCCCTCAGCGATGTTGGACACTGAACAACTGCGCAGAGTTTTCATCAATCTAATCGACAATGCCAGCAACGCTTTGGCAAACGTTGATGGGGACAGGAGAATTCGTATCTCCACAAGTTTTGACGCGACGCGAAGTCTCTTGATCGCTGAAGTCCTGGACACCGGCCATGGAATCCGCGCTGCTGATTTTAAGCGATTGTTCCAGCCCTACTTTTCGACGCGCGGTGGGGGTACGGGACTCGGTTTGGCGATTGTGCAGCGGATAATCCTCGAGCATGGTGGACGGATCCAGGCGCACGTTAATTATCCGCGGGGCGCGCGCTTTGTGATCGAGCTGCCGGTCGGCAACGCGTGACCGCCGACCGCAGACGGACGACCGCCGGTAATCGGTCGGCAGTCGTCGGTCGTCGGTCTAGCGGCGACAACCTAAGAAAATGGATTCAATACTCATAGTTGACGACGAGCCCGGCATCCGAGACACGCTGCGCGGAGTCATGGAGGATGAAGGGTTCACGGCGGATGCCGTTGCCACGGGAGAGGAATGTCTCGAGGCCGTCGAAAAGCGGGCGTATGGCTGCATCCTGCTTGATGTTTGGCTCCCGGGAATCGATGGCCTGGAAACGCTGCGGCAGTTACGGGCTGCCGGATCGGAATCGGTGGTCGTGATCATTTCCGGTCATGGGAACGTGGAAACCGCCGTCCGCGCCACCAAGCTCGGCGCCTTTGACTTCATCGAGAAGCCGCTCTCAATTGAGAAAACGCTACTGACCGTTCGCAACGCCCTAAGACAACAACGGCTGGAACTGATGAACGCGGAGATGTCCGCGGAACTGTCGAAGGAATACACAATGGTGGGTGAGTCGGTCGCCATGCGAGCGCTGCGAAAACAGATTTCGGTCGTGGCGCCCACCGATGGTCGAGTGTTGATTTACGGCGAATCGGGAACCGGAAAAGAGCTGGTGGCCCACGCGATTCATGCTAAGTCACGGCGGTCAGGCGCACCGTTTGTAGAAGTTAACTCTGCTGCAATACCGGAAGAATTGATCGAGTCGGAGCTGTTTGGTCACGTAAAGGGAGCGTTCACGGGCGCGACGGCTGCGAAGAAAGGCAAGTTTGAATTAGCCGATGGCGCTACCCTATTTCTGGACGAAATTGGTGACATGAGCTCCAACGTTCAGGCAAAGGTTTTGCGCGTGCTGGAGGAACAAAGGTTCGAGCCGGTTGGCAGTGGCACCTCGGTGAAGGTCGACGTGCGCATAATTGCGGCGACCAACAAGCGCCTGGATGTAGAGATGGAACAGGGGAAGTTCCGCGCTGACTTATTTTATCGGTTGAACGTTATTCCGTTTGAATTGCCGCCGCTGCGTGATCGTCTCGAGGACGTTCCTTTGCTGGTGTTGTACTTCAACGAAAACTTTTCGCGCGCCTACGGCAAGATTCCAAAGGAGTTTACACCCGAAGCAATCGACGAGCTTCAAAACTATTCCTGGCCGGGCAACGTTCGCGAACTGCGGAACACGATTGAACGCGTGGTGATTATGAATCCGGGCATTAAGGTGTTGGCGGGCGATTTGCCGCCGCACGGAAAAGATGAGCCACCCGCGGCGTCGTTTCGATTCCCGTCCTTTAAAGAAGCCACCGACGCTTACCATCGAGAGTTCATTCAACGAAAACTGGACGAGGCTGACGGCAACGTTTCCCGCGCCGCGGAATTGATGGGGGTAGATCGCAGTCACCTGTACCGTCGGATGCGCGCGCTAGGCATTCCCGGTCGTAGCGAACGAACCGCTGTTTCCTAGCATCTGCTTTAGTGACACAGTCGCAGAATCTGTGTCGAATAACGGTTCGGCCAGTAACGAAAGTCTGTGTTACTGTTAGGGTTGTTTCGGCATCAAACGATCCCGACGGCATTCATATGGCGAGGTAGAAATGGATTTTACGACCAGAGAGCTTTTGACGCGTTACGCCAAGCTGGCAATCGGCCAGCCTTTTTCACCCATATTGCTGAATATCCTGGTGACCTCCGTGTGTGACATGCGGTGTACGCACTGCTTTTTCACGGAGGAGTTGGACGACCGGCCGCGCAAGAAACTTCAGATGAAGATTCACGAGATCGAGAAGATTTCGGAGACATTGGGCGGCAATCTTGGCGTGTTGATTCTGGCCGGCGGTGAACCGTTTACCCGCAAGGACCTGCCGGAAATCGCGCAGTCGTTTTATAAGAACAACCGCCTTGAATCCATCTACATCATGTCGAACGGGCAGATTCAGAAGCGAATCTTTCCGGACATTACACGCATCCTGGAAGAGTGCCCGAATCTGAACGTGACGGTCGCGCTTGGCATCGATGGATTGAAGGAGCCGCACGAGAAGATTCGACAGAAGCCCGGCTCCTGGGACATCGCCATCGATACTGCTCGCCAACTTCAGCAGATCAAAAAAGAGTATCCAAAGCTGGACGTGCAAACGTGCACCTGCTTCATGAATTCGAATCAGCACACAATCTTCGAGTGGTACGACTTTCTGAAGTATGACCTGCGACCGGATAAGGTGAATTTCAATTACATTCGTCCGCCCTCAGCCGATCCCAAGGAACTCGAAATCGATCATTCGCGCTACTCCAAGCTGGCGGCCATGATTGATGACGACTCGCGTCATGCGGCCATCAAGAATAACTACGGCGGCAAGGCAGGGTTCTTCAAAGCAGCTATTGATATTTACATGCACGGTCTGATCGCCAGGACGCAGGAAACGCAAAAGGCGCAGATGAAGTGTTATGCGGGAACGGCGGGCGGCGTGATCTACGACGAAGGCACGGTTTCATCCTGCGAAAATCTCGCCCCCATCGGAAACCTTCGAGACTTCGATTGGAATTTTCAGAAGCTTTGGCTTTCGCCGGCGATGAAAGAGCGACGAAAGAAGGCGTTGGACGGCTGCTTCTGCACGCATGAATCGAACAGCTACTATCCATCCCTGCCTTTCAATCCCGGCCACTTGATTCAGATC
>JALZOO010000234.1 GCA_030913905.1 Acidobacteriota bacterium | reverse complement strand
CGGCGTCAGAATTGACATTGACCACTCTAAACGAACTGTTTGAGAGGCCAGTCGCTTATGCGTTAACGGTAAGACGCGGCGAGCAAACGCTGCAAGTGAAATTAACGCCACGGCGATTGGTGTAATCTGCAAGATCAAACGGTTAGGACTTTAAGAGGATCCACTAACTAAAATAATCTCGGGGTTAGGAAGGGTGGTTTACCCCCGCCGCTTTCGCCAAAGGCTTTGATGTTTAAGGCGCGCGCTTCGAGTCGAATCCCAGCGTCGTAGTCGCAGAATGTGATAGCCGAGGACACGCGATGCCGCATTCATCGGCTAGCCCCGCCGGGCCACTAGGCCAGCCGTTTTACGGCTGGTCAATGCAAGGAATATTCTCGTGAGGCCGTTTCAACGGCTTTCCCTTGTTGAGATTTACTTGCTAAGCCAAATGTGATGTAAGCACGCTAAAGCGCGCTGATCGGAAACGATGCCGGCCGCTTAACCAGCGCTACAAGCGCTGGCCTAACAGCCTTGCAGGCTAGCCCGATGAATCGGGCAGGCTCGCTCCCCCTCGCTTCGTCATTCGAATCGTCAGTCCAATCCTGTTTTTAATCCTTGCCAAACCCGCTCGACCGTGGCAGATCAGTTCTTGACTTATCGAGTTAGGGAGAGACTGATGGTTCAACCCAAGTCATTAACTATTGTTGTTCGTTTCGGAGCGCTGCTTTTGTGGCTCTGCGCCGGCTGTTATTCCCCGGCCGTACAAGCGCAAACCGCCGACCAGAACGGCGAATTACGGCGCCAGGCTGTAACTCTGATGGAACAGGTTCGCTACACCCAGGCGCTGCCGCTTCTGGAAAAACTTGTCGCGGCTCAACCTGATGATGCACAGATACAGTTTTATCTTGGCTTTGCGCTAAACGGGCAGGCCTACAACACGAAAGACGACGCGGCCCGCAGGACTCTTCGAATTCGCGCTCGCGAAGCGTTGGTCAAGGCGAAGAAGTTAGGGACAAGTGAAACTATCGTCGACGCCCTGATTCAATCTCTGCCAGTAGATGGGCGTGACGCCCCGATGTTTTCTTCCGACCTGCGTGCACATGCCTTGATGGTGGAGGCTGAAGGTCTTTTCGCACAGGGCAAACTCGATGACGCTCTTAAAAACTATCAGGGGGCACTCGAGCGCGATCCAAAGCTTTACCATGCGGCGCTTTTTTCCGGCGATGTCTTTATGCAACGCGGCGATTTCGCGCAAGCCGAAATCTGGTATCAAAAGGCCATTGCCATCGATCCAAACAAAGAGACCGCGTATCGCTATTCGGCAACTCCCTTGATGAAGCAAGGCAAGACCGACGCAGCACGCGACCGCTACGTAGAAGCCTACATCTCGGAACCCTACAACCCATTTTCACAGGCGGGTCTAAACCAGTGGGCCAGGATTACGGGCACGGCGATCGATCATCTCAGGATCGATATTCCAACGGAGGTAACTTTCGACGAGAAAGGCGATGCCAAGATCAATCTGGATGCCGGGGCACTACTATCCGGCAAAGATGACGGTTCATTTGCCTGGATCTCCTATGGCGCCACGCGCTCGACGTGGCGCAAAGAGAAATTCGCGCGAACCTCTCCGAACGAAAAAGTCTATCGTCACAGCCTTGCAGAAGAGGCCGACGCGCTGCGCAGTGTTGTCTCAATTGCAACCGCAGACAAGAAAGCCACAAATCTCAATCCGTCACTGGTGAAACTGAAGAAGTTAGATGACGAAGGTTTGCTGGAAGCCTACATCGTGCTGGCGCGACCTGACGAAGGAATTGCGGTGGACCATGCGGCCTATCTAAGAGCGGCTCGAGACAAACTGCGGCGTTACGTCGTGAAATACATTTTGACGGGCGGTGGGAATTAGAACTGGACAGGAAACGGCTTCATCGGAAACACGACGCACAAAAAAGGCGGGCCGCAAATTAGCCGGCCCGCCTCTTTTTCTTAGTGGTAACAAATCAGGGCATCGTCACCGTCTTCTTAACTTCCGCGCTGTCTGTTTTCTTAACATAAATCTCACCGCGTCGCGTCAAACCGGCCTTGTTTGCGAGGGCAAACACGAC
>JALZOO010000230.1 GCA_030913905.1 Acidobacteriota bacterium | reverse complement strand
GCAGTGCATCTTTCACAACTACCGAATAACCGCCGACGTATGCTTCCCGGCCTACCCGGCAAAACTGATGCACACCTGAATAAGCGCCCACGTTGGCATTGTTCTCGATGATCACATGACCGGCGAGCGTGGCGGCGTTGGCCATGATCACGCCATTGCCAATAATGCAGTCGTGCGCGATGTGGACCTGGGCCATCAGTAGACAATCATCGCCCGTCTGCGTCAGCATTCCACCTCCCGCTGTGCCCCGGTGAATGGTTACAAACTCCCTGATTTGATTGCGCCGGCCGATCCGCGTTTCGGAAGGTTCTCCCTGGTACTTTAAATCCTGCGGCGGGAGGCCAATGGAAGTGAAAGGAAAAACTCTTGTGCCTTCGCCGATAGTAGTCCGGCCATCGACTACGCAATGCGACTCCAGGCGGACCTCGTCCTGCAATTCAACCTCAGCGCCTACAATCGAATATGGACCGATATAGCAGCCGCTGCCAATTTGTGCCTCGGGATCGACTACCGCGGTGGAATGAATGTTGGGTTTAGTAGCGACAGGCATGACTGAATCTGAGGGAAAGGGGAAGAGGTAAAGGTAGTTGAAGCCGATCTATTCCGATTACCCGTTCCCCTTTACCTTTTTCGGGTTCCTACACGGCCGATCCTCGGTCGGCAATCACACTCATAATGTCCGCGTCAGCAACAAGCTGCCCATCAACCTTTGCCTCACCGCGCATGCGTTGGACACGCGAGCCGATCCGCAGCGCCGTCACCTCCAGCGTCAACGTGTCACCCGGAACAACCGGCCGGCGAAAGCGTGCTTCGCGTATGCCGGTAAACAGCACGAGCTTTTGATCGCGGTCCGCGATTTCACGAAGCGCCAGCACGGCGCCTACCTGGGCCAGGGCCTCAACGACCAGCACGCCGGGCATGACCGGAGCCCCGGGGAAGTGTCCCTGAAAAAACGGCTCGTTGATGCTGACTTGTTTTATGCCGACGATTCGTTCTCGCGGGACCAGTTCTACGATGCGATCGACAAGTAGGAACGGGTAACGATGCGGCAGGAGGTCCTGGATTGCCTGGGAGTCGAGAACGGTTTCCATAGTCGAAATAAAGAGACGCGGGACGCGGAACTAACTGCCGCATCGCCGCGTCTCAGAAGAGAAGCCTCCTGCTCGAGTTTACTTAACCGGTGCGACTGCAGCGGTCGCCGGATTCTTGCTATTAAACTCGTTGATGAAAGCGCGCGTGATGTCCAGGGTGTCAGCTGCGTAAACCAGCGGGATCGTACTGCCATCGATAATCACGTTGATGTTGCGGGCCTTGGCATACGCTTCAAGAGCCCTGCCGATTTCTTCCTGAAGTGGAGAAAACAATTCCTCTTTGCGGCGATTGTACGCGGCCTGCGCATCTTCGCCCTTGCGCTTCAATTCCGTCTTCAGGGTTTCAAGCTGGTCGATCTTAAGCTGAATCGATTTCGGATCGACTACAGACGCTGCCGCCTGGGCCTGGTTCACTTCATTTGTGAGCGTTTCAATTCTCTTTTGTATGCCCTGGAGCTCCGTCTGACGCGGCAGGAATTCACGATTCAAGGTATTAAATAGGGCCGTGAATCGTGCGATTCCGGTCTTCTCGTTGGAGAATGCCTGCGAGTAAATCAGCGCGATCCGGCCCTCCGGAACACCACTTGTGGAGGACTGGGGCGGGGTTGCAGCGGGCGCCCCTGGCCTTGTTTGCGCCAGCACAGGCGAAACAGCGACGGCGAGAACAAAAGCAAAAGCTGCTATTAATCGAATCTTCATAACTTTCTTGTCTTGCTCCTTAAAAAAAAAGCGGTCAGTCATTTACCTTAGTTGTTCAGACCACCGCTGTGGTTGGCTTTAAATGATCAAAAGGTGCGCCCCACGCTGAAGCGGATGACTTTCTTTTTCTCATTAAAAAGGAATGGGAATCCCTCGATAAACTGGTTTTCCCGAGCCTTGGGATTATACGCAAAGATCAGGCGAAAAGGCACGTTGATGATGGGGACTTGAACGCGGACCTCCATCCCCAGGCTGGCCCGATAATCGCCCAGCTTGGAGAAGAGACTTTGTGAGAGCCGCACAGCTGTGTTGGTTTGCGCTTCTCCGCGGAGAAACACCTGCTGGAACCCAAAGGGTAATCCAGTTACCGGATCAAACGCCCCCAGGTTACGAGCATTATCGAGTTCCTGAGTTGTTACGAAACGATTGTCACGGATTACTAAGCCGCCTCCCACCAATGCCAGATCCGAATTGGCGTTGCACGCCGCCAGCGTAGACAGCGTCACAAACTCAGCACCGTTAGGACTTCGCGGACAAATCACGGCCCCGGCGGTTTGCAGAAACGGCAGGTCCGTCAGGAAGTTGCTGTTAAAGAACTGGTCGTTCTTGCTTCGAAGATTGAAGGCGGAACCGATGTCAGCAAACGCTGCCAGCCCGACGACCCTTCCGACCAACGGAATTCGGTATTCGAAGTTGCCGAGAATCTGCGTGTCAGCGCCTATGGGCGTAAACGACTTCGACAACTGCGCCACATTTGAACCAGACACACCTGTGAACACACCTATGTTTGCCAGCGACGCCGGTAAACCCGGAACGGCTATCGGGGGACCTGATGGATTGGACGCGACCACCACGTTGCGGGACGTGATGAATCTTTCCAGAGGCGCAAGCGGGGTGATCGAACGAACGTTATAACCGCGGATACTGAATTCATCGCCGAGGAAGAACCGTTCGAAAATCGGTATCCCGTCAACGAAGGCTAACGAGTTTGAGTTCCTCACCTTATCCGAGGTAGCAAAGCTGCCGACTGTTCCGGCGATGATACGAAAACCAAAAACCTCGGGATTTTCCGATCTCTTGCGGCGAACCGGGAAAAACTGAGAATAAGTAAGAGTTGGCTGGTATGTTCGGACGTCACCACCCAGACCGGCTATAGCAAACTGAACTGATAATTCTCTACCGGTGGTCGGATCGACGCTGGAGTTACGAGTGTCGTACACGAAGCTCGCGGTTCCGCGACTTGTGATTATGCTCGACTGTGAATAAACGACGGGGATGGCTTGGGTCGGATTATTTGGGTCCTCGTTTACCTCCGGATCATCCACAGAGGACGTAGAAAACTGATAGTTAATTCCTACGCGCGAAAACTGCGTGAAGCGGCGCTTGCGGTAAAACTCGGACAAGGGCGCACTCGCGAATACCGATCCGCCGTATGAAGTTCGCGTAAACAGGTTTTCATCGCTGACGTTCAGGAAGTCTATGTTGCTGCCAGATACGCCCTGTAGCGCCTCGGTATTTTGCGAGAGGAACGTTCCCTCACCGAAGAATTTTTGGGTGTAGCCGAACAGCGAAAAGCCTGCAGTTATTGGGCGATTCTTGATGTATGGCTCAGTGAACGAAAACTGGAGGTATTTTTGCCGGTTTCCTGCGGAAAGATTAAGCGAAAGTATTTCGCCGCGGCCAAGCAGGTTGTTGGTGGAGTACTCCAGACCGAAGAACGATCCGCCGATACCTGACAATCCGCCGTTGAAAGAAATCTGTTGCCGGCCGCGCTCCGCCACCTTGAGGTTGACGTCGACTGTTGCCTCTTCGTCGTTTGTCCTGAAATCCGCGTCTTTGTCCTTGTCGATAGGATCGAAATAGCCAAGCTGATTGAGCTTGATAATCGAATACTCCCACGCAGTTTGGTTATAGATGTCGCCTTCGTTAATCAGCACTTCGCGGCGAAGTACGTTGTCGCGAGTGAAGGTGTTGCCGATGAATTCGAGGCGGCGCAGCGTAAACTGCTTCCCTTCCTCAATCGTGATAACGAAGTCCACGATTCCTTCTTCAGGCTTTTGCGGATTGTCTTTGAAAGTCGGGGTAGGCTCAGCCGTATACTCAATGAAGCCCTGCTGACCATAGTACTTCTTCAAATTCTCAAACAAGGCTTTCCCGATTTTTTCACCGTTGGCCACGTCGCCTGGGTTAAGCCCAATCACATCTCGAATCGCCTGCTCCGAGAAAATCGAGTTGCCCTCAATCTTCATCTCTCCAATGCGGTAAAGTCTTCCTTCGACAATCGGAACAGTGACGCGCAGGCCTTCGTCAACAGACGAAAGGAAAGGCAGCGGCAGAATAGGAAAGCCTGTGCGTCTGGGTCCTACGCTCTCCACGCGCGGCTCACCGTGGCGCGCTTGAAGATAGCCTTTCGAGCGCATGTAGTTGTCTACGTTGCGCAGGTCGTAATCCAGTTTTTGGCGGTCGAGTATGTCCTGCCCTTTGAAGCGGGTAATCAGGCCCGCTTCCTTGACCAACTTCATCGAACCACGCAGTTTGCCATCACTAAAGATCGTGTTGCCCTCAAACTGAATGTCGACTACGCGCACGCGATCGCCTTCATTGACGACAAACGTCAAGGCCGTCGAGGTGGCGGAAACCTCATCGCGTTTCTCTTCGATGGTTGCGTTTGGGTGTCCGTGAGCGGCCAGCAATTCCTTCATCACACGGATCGCGTTGCGTGCTTTGACCGGATCGTAAACGCTTTCTTTGGAGATACCGACGCGGCGTTCGCGAAAGGCCTTTAACACGTCAGACTCAGGAACACTCTTCAGGCCCTCAAACTGCAGGTCGCGAATGATCGGGAGTTCCTTCACTTCGAAAATGACATTGATGCCGCCGCGCGCGCCCTCTTCAGTCAGCACGCGCGTAGCTGTCTTATCGAAGAAGCCAAGTGCCAGGATTGCCTGTAAATCACGCTGTACTTGTTGTTCGTTGTAAGGATCTCCGGGACGGGTCTGAACGTAATAGAGAATGTCATCTTTCCTAAGGCGGCGATTACCCGTTATATCTACGGATTCGACCAGGCGTCCCTGGGCATCGACCAGTCGCGGAGTGAAGATGGAGGCCAGCAGGATGATTCCGCTCACAAAAATGAGCAAAAACCCGCGATATGAATGCATAGGGTCCTTTCCCCTCAGGTTCTACCGAATCACAGATACTTCGGGGAGCTAAATAGGGCTATTAAGATATCTTCTTCGAAAATAAGGCAAAACGCCTACTGCTTGCGTGCTCACAGACTTGTGGAACTCTTGGATTCCGAACTATCACAGTCTCGTTGCCAACTTATCCAGCAAAGTCGCGCATTATACAGAACCGACGTCAGAAAAGTAAAAAGGCAAAAGGAAACAGGGCTTATGAGCTAAAAGCCCTGACTGTCCCTCTTGCCGTTTTCGTCTGCGTTGCTGGGTCAGGCGCGGTCAACCAGGTCCGTTTAATGAATTAGGACCGCGTCATCCGGCGTCTCGACGCCGATCGGCCGGTAGTTGAGAGTGTCTCCGTCCACAAAAATCTCTATCAGTGACGCGTCGCCCAAGTGCCCCTGAATCAAAGCCTCGGAAAGCGGATCCTCGACGTATTTTTGCAAGGCGCGGCGCAATGGCCGGGCGCCATAGGAGCGGTCAGCACAAGTCTTCACGACGATCCACTTCTTGGCTTCGTCCGTCAGCCTAACTTCGAATCCGTGCCGCACCATGGTGCGATTGATCTGTTCGACCTGCAGTTGAATAACATCGAGCAGCTCGTGGTCAAACAGTTGATCGAAAATGATGATCTCGTCCAGGCGGTTGATGAATTCCGGATTGAAAGTTTGACGGACGGCGGACATCACCATCTCTTCCATCTTCTCGCGGCTGGCGTCGTTCGTACCCTGGAATCCCATCGTGCCCTTCTTCTGTATAAAGCGGGCACCGATGTTGGAGGTCATGATGATGATGGCGTTCTTGAAGTCGACAGCGTTGCCGAGCGCATCGGTCAGGACGCCGTCTTCAAAAACCTGTAGCAGGACATTGAAAATATCCGGATGTGCCTTTTCTATTTCATCAAACAGCAAAACAGAATACGGCGCTCGCTTGATGCGTTCGGTTAACTGGCCACCCTCTTCATGGCCTACATATCCCGGCGGCGAGCCAATCAACTTCGAAACAGAATGTCTCTCCATAAACTCGGACATGTCGAAGCGAATCATCGATCGTTCGCTGGCAAACAACACTTGCGCCAGGGAGCGTGCTACTTCAGTTTTGCCGACACCAGTCGGACCCAGAAACAGGAACGAGCCCACGGGCCGTAATGGATTCTTCAAGCCTGCACGTGATCTGCGTATCGCACGCGCCAACGCCGAAATGGCGGGACGCTGCGACACGACACGTTCATGCAACTCCACTTCAATCCGCAGAAGCTTCTGCGTCTCTTCCTCTTTCAAAGATGTGATCGGGATACCCGTCCAGCGTGCGATGACTTCCTCGACGTCGTCCCGGGTTACCTGCGCAGAAACCAACGCGTCATCATCACTTGAATCGCGATTGATCATGCTGCCCTCGGGTTCCTGCGACCACTCGGTAATCTGCGCCCAATCAGACAGGTTTCCCTGCTCGCGTCGCACGCGCAGCTTCACCCGCGCCCCGGCTTCGTCGATTACATCAATCGCTTTGTCAGGCAGAAAACGGTCGGGAATGTAGCGGTGAGACTGATAAACGGCTGCTTCCAACGCGTCATCGGTGTAGTGAACCTGATGGAAACTTTCGTAGCGTTCGCGCACGCCGTCGAGGATCGCCACTGCCTCTTCTTCAGAAGGCGGCGGAACCTTTACTGCCTGAAAGCGCCGCTCGAGCGAACGGTCTTTTTCAATCGACTTTCGAAACTCGGCCGGCGTGGTGGCGCCAATACACTGAATCTCGCCGCGTGAGAGCGCCGGCTTCAGGATGTTTGCCGCATCAAGTGAGCCTTCCGCCGATCCTGCGCCGACTAAGGTATGAAGCTCGTCGATGAAGACTATGTACTGCGGATTCTCGATCAGCTCGCGCATGATCTGTTTCAGGCGTTCTTCGAAC
>JALZOO010000220.1 GCA_030913905.1 Acidobacteriota bacterium | reverse complement strand
GCGTCGAAGTCCGTACACGTTTGGCCCAGACACGTTTCTGAACGCGCGTCGATGTGCCGCCAGAACGAAAGCGACTCCGGTAGATTCGAGAGTTCGGCACGATCGCCCACATCAGAAGTGCGGGCCCAGTCGGAAACTTGTTCGAAGTAGTCGACTTCATCCAGGCCTTCGAGCACCGGCGAACTTTCAGCGCGACCCAGTCGATGCAGGCACGCGTAGTTGTTACGTCCCTTCATGTACGCAGCTTTGAAACTTTTCGGCAGGATGCTCTGGAGAAAAGGAATGTCCTTTTCCATCAACTGTTCCTGAAGATTTTTGGTGCCCGTGGAGATGATGACGCGGCCGCGCCCGCCTAAAGCTGCGGCAACTGCGGGCACAAGATATGCGAGCGTTTTGCCTGTGCCGGTGCCTGCTTCGACGATCAAGTGCCGGCGTGATTCGAAGGCACGCAGCACTGCCCGCGCCATTTGAATTTGGCCGGGGCGATATTCGTAGTCGGCGTGCGCCTTCGCGATTAGGCCGTCAGGTCCGAAGACTTCTTCCATTTTGCGAAATCATTCTGGATTTACAGTAACCCTTACGGATTTAAAAAAAGCGTCCCGGTCAACGCGCGAGGCATCATCGGTCCAAATAGCAATCAAAGCGATTGCATTTGGGCCAACGAAGATCATCTGCGCTCTACCCTTCAGGGATCCAGATGTAAGATCCTGCTCAAAACCCTCGCGTGTTGCGGCGGTCACCTTGCGGCTATCGGCAAGTATCACTGTAGGGCTAGCGTTGGTGTTCTTTGGGCCCTGTTCGAAACCACGTGCGAAGCCCTTCATGAAACCATTGAAAAACTCCTGACGGGTAGGTTCAGCAGCCTGCTCCATGTTGATTGTAAGCCCGGCAATCCGCGCAACTCCGTACGTCGCGTTGCTGCTATTGGCGAGGTACATGTGTGTGGCGGTGCCCGCTCCCGATCCTGCTGGTTCGGCGTTGGCATCAGGAGGCGCGGGCAGCAGCACACTCAAAACTGGCTGCGTACCGATGTTGTAGCGCCGCCATCCCGCGGGAGCTGACGAATCGTCGACGGGGACTACGGCAAATGGTGTGGGCTTTGGGCCGGGTGGCGCGGGCGATTGCGCACGGACAGTTGCGCTGTAACCGCTAATGAAGATTAGCAGCAAAATCGCACGACAGAGTTTGCGTTTCATTATGGCTCCTTAGTCCTGCAACAATCGCCCAAGGCATATCCATTGTTCGGCGGCTTAAGGTTGACGACGCGTGAGCGATGAGTCTCGTGCCTCAACTGCTCCGCCTTTGGCATTAACTTTAATGACAATATCGATAACTGCTTCTTCTTCGTCTGTCCGGAAGTCAATGTCACGGTCCTTATCGATCGACTCGAAGCGTCCTGATTGGTTCAACTGCTTGATGCTTTCCTCTAAGAGGCGTTGGTTAAAGATGTCCCCTGCGTGAATTCGCAACAGCCCGAGAAGTTCATTATCGGGAAGACTACTTCCCTGGAATCTAATCCCGTGAACTTTGAACCGTCGGCCCTCCTCGATTGTAACTTTGAAATCAACTACGCCTTCGTTTGCGCCATTAGCTGCTTTGAACTCAGGCTCGGGCTCCGCCGTGAATTCGATGTGACCCAGTTCGCCATAGAGCCTCTTAACGTCCTCAAATAACCACTTGCCGATGTCATCACCGCTGGCTATGTCTCCTTGGCGAAGGCTGAGCATCGCTCTAACGTTCTCCTGCGCGACAGCCTCTGCTCCTTGAATCTTGATTTCACCAAGGCGATAAAGTACACCCTCGTTAACGCGGATGATAACAACCAGACCACAACCCTCTATCTGCTTTGTTGGCTCGCCAAATGTTGCCT
The DNA here is from genome assembly GCA_030913905.1 of Acidobacteriota bacterium. GTDB lineage: Bacteria > Acidobacteriota > Blastocatellia > Pyrinomonadales > Pyrinomonadaceae > PSRF01. The sequence goes on along the minus strand of JALZOO010000220.1, from coordinate 1,738 downwards.
GTAGATAGCCCCGGCTTCTTATGAAGTTCAACAAGCGGCGGGTGCAATGTTCGAAGATAGGGGAATCATACGCTTCCTGGATCTTAGGGTAGGCAGCCAGGTACTCTCCCATTTTCGATGTCAATTCCTGAGACGAGAAGCTTCTGTTGCCCTCAAACCGGACTTCTGTAAGGGCGAGGCGTTGACCTTCGTTAACCAGAAAAACAAGCGTTCCAGCTTCTTCATCACTGCGACTATTCACCGTAGCATGAAAGTGGCCGCGCGATTCCAGCAGCTCCTTGATGAGGGTGACAGCTTTGTCGCGAACCTCCGGACTCGGCATTTGAGTTTTTGGGAGTTCAATCCTTCGTTCACGGAAGGCTTTAATCATGTCTACTTCGCTGAAAGTGTGGAGACCCTCAAACTGGATGCCTATTGGATTCTGATTGTTGAGTGAATCGGAGGCTGGGTCTTCGCCCTTACACTTTTCTTTGTCCAAAAGCTTCTGATTTACGCTATCAGTCGGTGGGGTAGCAGGCGCTCGTCGCTTTAAAGTGGGTCGACCAGGCGCCAGCCCAACCTCTGCACTGCATGGCCGTTCTTCAACTGATAAAGGATTGTTAGTTTGAGCAACGGCTGAGGAGCCTTCAAACGCCAACAACACCGGCACAACAATGAAGAATAACAACCGTTTCATGAATCAAATTGCTAGCGAGTCAGTGGCCGCGGGAACGCGGCTGTTAACCTGATCTCTTAGTCACGCACCCATAGCTTCCGGCTGTTGCGCGCCTTTCAAACGATTCGGGTACAGCGGAAAGCGCGCCGTTAAATCAGCAACGCCTTTCTGCACCTTGTTGCGCACCTCTTCTGATTGTGGGTCATGAATTATCTCCGCAATCAGCCGTCCGATCTCGCGCATTTCCTTTTCCTTCATCCCGCGCGTGGTGACGGCAGGAGTGCCAATTCGCAAACCGGAAGCGACGAATGGTTTGTTCTGATCGAAAGGAATCGTGTTTTTGTTGACGGTAATCTGCGCTGCTTCCAACGCCTTCTCTGCGTCTTTGCCGGTGATTCCCTTACCGTCCATCCACACGTCCACCAGCATAAGATGGTTATCTGTCCCGCCGGAAACCAAACGCAGCCCCTGCTCCTGTAGCTCGTTCGCCAGAGCTTTTGCATTCGCAAGAATCTGCCGTTGGTATTCTTTGAAATCGTCTCGCAACGCTTCACCAAACGCCACCGCCTTGGAAGCGATGATGTGCACCAGCGGTCCGCCCTGGACACCAGGAAACAGCTTTCGGTCGATCTCCTTCGCGTGTTCCTCTTTGCAAAGTATCAATCCGCCACGCGGGCCGCGTAACGTTTTGTGGGTGGTCGTCGTGACGTAGTCCGCGTGGGGAACGGGCGACGGATGGAGGCCGGCGGCTACCGGTCCGGCGATGTGTGCGATGTCGGCAAACATTCGCGCCCCTACGCTCTTCGCGATCTCGCCGATGCGTTTGAAGTCGATGATCCGCGAATAAGCAGAAGCGCCGCAAACAAGTAGCTTCGGTTTGTGTTCCTCCGCGATGCGCTGGAGTTCGTCGTAATCGATTTGTTCAGTCTCACGCGAGACGCCGTAATCAGCTACCTTGTAACTCATGCCGGAGAAGTTCATCGGATGGCCGTGGGTGAGATGCCCGCCGTGAGATAAGTTCATGCCGAGAATCTGATCGCCATACTGAATTGCCGCAAGATAGACCGCCATGTTTGCCTGCGC
>JALZOO010000207.1 GCA_030913905.1 Acidobacteriota bacterium | reverse complement strand
CAGACATCATCAGACATCATCAGACAACGGGGGGACTCGCAATGATAACTGTCGCTAATCGTATCTACGTCAAGCAGGAGTATGCCGACGCCTTCGAACAAAGGTTTCGCGAGCGCGCGGGGCTCGTGGATAAAATGCCCGGCTTCATTTCCAACCATGTCCTGCGCCCGGTTAACGAAGGCGATCCGTATATAGTTTTCACTTTCTGGAATAGCCGCCAGGATTTTCTTAACTGGGTGCGCTCGGATGAGTTTGTTAAAGGACACGCTCAATCAGGCACACTACCGAAGGAAGCGTTTTCGCAGTCAAACAAGCTGGAGATGCACGAAGTGGTTCAGGACTCGACGCGACCGGAGCTATTGCCGGAACCGCACGGTGGCCCATTCAACATGCACTGATTCCACCGAGCGCTTTCAATCAAGTAGTTCTGAGTTCAAGCTTTAGCTTGCGTCGTGGTTTCAGTTTTCTCTGTGTAACCTCTGTGTTCTCTGTGACTCCGTGGTGAATGTTTATTTGCAATTGTCACCACAGAGACGTTCAACCTGTGGGAGTATCCCAATGTTCAAAAACTCAAAGGCATTTTCCAGTTTTTCAGTTAGCGAACTTGAGAAAGCCAAGACGTTTTATGGTGAAACGCTCGGTCTCGAAGTGTCCGAAACGCCTGAAGGGTTGGGGCTGCAGATCAGCGGCGGTGGCAACCTGTTTCTCTATCCCAAGCCCAACCATGAACCCGCCACTTTCACTGTCCTTAATTTTCCGGTAGAAGACATTGAACAAGCCGTGGACCAGCTCACCAAGCTCGGTGTGCGATTCGAATCGTATGAAGGCGAGATGAAGACGGACGAAAAAGGAATTTTTCGCGGCGCCGATCGCGGTCAGGGCCCAAACATCGCCTGGTTCAAAGATCCCGCCGGGAATATTCTGTCTGTGCTTGAAGAGAAGTAATCAGTCAACAGAAGAGAGCAAACAGTAAACAGCAAACAGCGGTCAGCGTAGGAAATCATTAGTCGGAGCCAGTCAAGAACCGCGATTGAGCCCAGTTTCACTTGAAATGCTCTCTGAATCCTAAACTGCTGTTTGCTGTCTGCTGACTGCTGACTGCTGTTTGCTGACTGCTGACTGCTGACCGCTGACCGCTGACTGCAAAATGATCATCCACCTCATCGATGGCACCTACGAAATCTTTCGTCACTTCTACGGCATCCGCCGCTTCAAGAAAACCGATCCGCCGTTCGGCGCCGTAACCGGCGTCCTTCATACAGTCGCGAAGATGATCGAGGATGGCGCCACACACGTCGGTGTGGCGACGGACCACGTCATCGAGTCGTTTCGCAACCCTCTTTGGTCCGACTACAAAACCGGTGAAGGCATCGAGCCCGCACTCTATACGCAGTTTCTTCCGCTGGAAGAGGCGCTGGCGGCGATGGGAGTAGTCGTGTGGCCCATGGTCGAGTTTGAGGCAGACGATGCGCTCGCGGCTGCGGCATACATGGCTGCCGCGGATGAGCGTGTGCAGAAGGTTTGCATCTGGACGCCGGACAAAGATCTCGGGCAGTGCGTCGTCGGAGAGCGCGTGGTGCAAGTGGATCGGAGAAGCGGTCAGATTCGTGATGAGGATGCAGTGCGCGCGAAGTTTGGTGTTCCGCCCGCATTTATCGCTGACTATCTAGCGCTGGTCGGTGACGCCGCCGATGGCTACCCCGGCATAGCAGGGATAGGTGCGAAGACAGCCGCGGCGCTCATTAACAAGTACGGCGCCATTGAAGAATTTCCAGTCGGCGTTCTCGCAAACAACCTCGAGCATGCGCTGCTGTTCAAGCAACTTGCGACCCTGCGAATTGATGCGGCCCTTCTATTGAATGATGGTTCACCGTTTGACGACGTCGAGCAACTTCGTTGGCACGGACCAACAGCGTCATTTGCGTCAGTGGCTGAGAAGATGGGCGATCCACGCCTCGCGCAACGGGTGCAGAGATTAGCGGCACAAATACAGAACCCCGACGAGTCGGGGTAGCGACCGGGCGAGCGTGCGATGTATGTACCGCATCGATGTGTTAGTACCCGGTCGCTCCAGAGCAAAACCAACCATCCACTAATCACACGAACAAACACGAATTCGCCCTTATTGACAGAAGTTCGTGTTATTTCGTGTGTTTCGTGGATAGCTTTTCTTTTCGGCAGCCTTACGGACAACTGTCCGGGGTGGACATGTGGAGTTTGTTCTGATC
>JALZOO010000178.1 GCA_030913905.1 Acidobacteriota bacterium | reverse complement strand
ACCCAGCCTCTCAGCAGAAAACTCTTGCTGTCGCGTCGCTGGTCCTGGGCATCGTCAGTATGACAATTGGTTGGTGCTGTTACTTCGGTGTACTAAGCGGACCGATTGCCATCGTGCTTGGATTCGTTGCCTTGAGCCAAATAAAGAAAGACCCGAGCCGGTACGGCGGCAAAGGAATGGCGATTGGCGGAATTGTGACTGGCGGTCTCTACTTCTTATTCCTGGCGTTAATCATCTTAATCTATGGTTTGAGTTTCCTCGTGAGTGGCCTTAACTAAGGTAGGAACTGCAGTGAAGCGTTGTCCAACTTGCAATAAAACTTTTGCCGATCGCAATCTGAGTTTCTGTATCGACGACGGTACCCCGCTCGTGACGGTTGATGATCCCGCCGATGAAGTGACATTAGTTTCGCCATCTTCGGGAGAACGCGGCGACGCGAAAGTCAGCGGCCTTCCCGCCTATCAGCCACCGCCAGCTTACACGCCACCGGGCACGCCGCCCGGTCGAGCCAAACGTAAAGCATGGCCATGGGTTGTCGGTATTTTGGCTCTGCTATTACTGGTGTTTGCCGGCGCAGCGATTGCTGGGATTCTGATTTACAAGATGATGCGTCCCTCGCCTGAGAGGAGCACTACCAACACCAACACGCGGGTGTATCGCACTGATAACTACAATTCGAATCAGAATGGTTCCAACTCCAACAGCGCTACCGTCAATGACAATCTGAACGAGAATACTGATGAAGAAGATTCAGCCGAGCCGCCCACAGACGAGGGGGAGGTACTTTCTCAGCTGACCGATCTGGAACACGAGTGGACCGTAGCGAACATCAATGCCGACAAGAAAAAGCTGGATCGAATTCTTGCGGATGATTATGTGGGCTCTTCGGCGGAGGGTAAGAGCCAGGGTAAGGCTGAGTACCTGAAGACAATTGAACCCGACACGACCATTCAGAAGTGGGAGTTTGAAGATTTGAAAGTGAGCTTGAATGGCGATCGTGCTTCGCTCACCGGAGTTATCCGGCTCCAAATAAACGACCAACAGGTTGCTTATCGTTTCACGGACAAGTTCGTATGGCGCGATAGAAGATGGCAGGCTACAGGTTCTGAGGTAACTCCGGTAAAATAAAAGGACCGAAGACCGAGGACTGAAGAATCGAAGAGACTGTAGACTGTAGACTGTCAGACTCCAGACTGGCGACTGTAAACATGTCGATCATCACTGATGTAATCGAATCTACAAAGGCCATCATCCAGGGGATGGGTGTGACGCTGTCATACATTCCTAAGGGTAAGTGGACCGTGCAGTATCCGGAGGAGCCGGTACCGTTCAACCGCGCTATCGAGGCCAGCATCTGCTCCACGTGGATGAGCTCGGAAGAGAAAAATGCGTGGCCTGTTTTCTTTGCGCGGCGGCCTGTCCGTCTGAATGCATTTACATCGTGGCGAAGGATGACCCTCGGCTTCCTGAAGAACGCATCGGAGTCGATGAACGTTATGCTGAGGTCTACAACATCGACTACGGGCGCTGCATCTTCTGCGGTTACTGCGTTGAGGCCTGTCCAAAAGACGCTATCACTCACGGATACAATTTCGAGTTGTCAGTCTATAACCGCGCTGACCTGCTGAAAACGAAAGACGATCTGCTGATCACCAAACAAGTCCAATCGAAGAACTACCGCGTCGCTTCATCAACTGAAGATGTTGATTCGGAATATAAAGAGGTCTAGGGCAGGAGACAGGAGACAGGAGACAGAAGGCAAAAAGCAGCAGGCACTAGGCAGGAGGCAGTAGCACTTGAACTGATGAGGAACTACTTCGGCAAACTTGAACCCTGTTGATTTCTTTGACGACCGATAATCAACTTTCTGCTCATGCCTTCTGCTTTCTGTCTCCTGAATTCTGTCTTCTGTATTCTGTCTCCTGACTTCTGTTTCCCCCATGTCCTACCGCGAACTCAATTACCGCTGGGAATACAATTTAAAAGCGAGTCCGGAGAAGCTCTGGCCGTTTGTTGCTGATACCAACCGGTTCAATCGCGACACGGGCGTGCCTTCGGTAGAGGCGGCAAAAACCACACGACGACGTTTGCGTAATGCTCGGCAACGTCTGCGCCTTTCAGTTTTCGGGATCGCGGTGGAGTGGGTGGAGCAGCCTTTCGAATGGGTGCGTCCATATCGTTTCGGCGTCAAACGCACTTACACGAAAGGGCCGATGACGGAATTGCGCGCGCTGGCCGAGCTCGAGCGACTCGAGGATGGTGGCACGCGTTTGGTTTACAGCGTTGCGGTTAAGCCCCGATCACTGCTCACAGCAATACCAGTCTGGTTGCAGATCAAATTCGTCAATTCCCGGCGCTTTGCGCGCGCTTTCATAAACTACGACAAGTTCGCCACGGCCGAGGCGGAGATGCCGCGTGCGTCAGTTGAACTGGAGCCAGCAGCTTCAGAACGGTTTCCTGTTATCAAATCAAAGCTCGTCGCCGATGGGTCCGACGCTGAGGTCGTGGATCGATTGCTGAGCTTTGTTCAAACGGCTGATGATTTTTCTGTGTCGCGCATTCAGCCTTACGTGCTTGCCGACGATTGGAAGATGCCGCGGCGCGCAGTGCTGGAAACCTGCCTACGCTCTACGCGCCACGGTTTGCTGGACCTTCAGTGGGAACTGCTTTGCCCGCTTTGTCGCGGCGCCAAAGAAAAAGATCACTCGCTGCGCGATATCAACTCGAAAGTCCATTGCGACACCTGCCGTATTGACTTCACGGTAAACTTCGATCGGTTCGTGGAAGTTACGTTTCGTCCAAATGCATTGCTGCGGCAAGTTGAAGCTCGCGACTATTGCATGGGCAGTCCCCAAAGAACGCCGCATATCGTCGCGCAGCAGTTGTTGCCGCCGCAGAACATCCGATCGTTGTCGTTGCCGCTAGAACCGGGACGCTATCGTCTGCGCGCGCTCGAACTTTCCGGCGGACAGGATGTCAGCGTAAGTGAAAACGGCAATGCATCGGCACACGTGGCTTTATCCGAAGCTGGTTGGCCGGCCGATGAATTGAAGCTGGCCACGCAGTTATCTTTGGAGCTTGAAAATCGGACCACTGCCGAACACCTGCTGATACTCGAGCGACTCGCGTGGAGCGACCAGTCGGCGACTGCGGCGGAAGTTACTGCGTTACAGATCTTTCGCGATCTCTTTTCCAACGAGGCGCTGCGGCCGGGCCAGCAGATTTCTGTGGGCACGCTAACCATCCTGTTCACTGACTTGCGACACTCCACGCAGCTCTATCGTGAAATTGGAGACGCCACTGCTTTCGGCAGAGTGATGAATCATTTCGACGTGCTGAAAAAATTGATTGCCGAGGAAGACGGGGCGTTAGTGAAAACAATCGGCGACGCAGTAATGGCGGTCTTCCGACGCCCCGTCTCAGCGTTAAGAGCAATGCTCAGCGCGCAACAGATGCTGGCCGCGCCTGCTGACGGAGCTGCTCCGCTGACTTTGAAAGCAGGCATACACACCGGGCCGTGCATTGCTGTTACTCTAAACGATCGGCTCGACTACTTTGGTTCGACGGTTAATATGGCAGCACGTTTGGAAGGTTTATCAAACGGGAAAGACGTCATCATTTCGAAAGCGCTGTACGATGATCCTGAAGTACGCGAGTTGATAAATTCCGGCAACCTCGAGGCGAGCCCGTTTGATATTGAGCTCAAGGGGTTTGAGCTCGAGCGTTTCGAATTGCTGCGGATCACAAGAGCGGAGAAACTGACGGCCACAGATGCACACGGATAGACACGGATAAGCAGTTGGAAACAACCGTCAGCAAAGCGATGGCGCCCTCCACAGTAGCTGTCCTTTTTTAATCCGTGTGAATCCGCGTTAATCTGTGGCTCATATTTAAGTCGAATGTCATTACTGGAAGCGCGAGAAGTTTCGAAAGTTTACGAGATGGGAACCACGAGCGTGACGGCGCTCGATAACGTTTCGTTGTCGATTGAGGAAGGCGCGTTCGTTGCCATTCAGGGCACGTCGGGCTCCGGCAAAAGTACGCTGCTTAACATGATTGGTGGCCTGGACCATCCAACCTCCGGCGAAGTATTTTTTGAATCGAAAGCGCTCGGCCCATTCAGCAAAAAAGAGATGGCCCGGTATCGTCGTTACTCCGTGGGAATGATCTTTCAAAACTTCAACCTGATCCCTACGATGAGCGCTGAAGACAACGTGGGGCTGGCACTCGCGTTTGCCGGCGTCCGTGGAGCGCAACGTCACCGCAGGGCGAGTGAACTATTGGATCGCGTTGGTTTATCAGACCGTTTGACGCATCGCCCGGCGGAGCTGTCAGGCGGCGAGCAACAGCGCGTGGCAATTGCACGTGCGCTGGCAAACAACCCAAAGGTGTTATTGGCGGACGAACCGACGGGTAATCTTGATTCGACGCGGGCGCACGAATTGTTGGGGCTGCTTCGAGAGATGGTCAACACGGATTCGCTGACGATCCTGATGGTCACGCACGATCACGAACTTGCCAACAGTTTTGCGCACCGAATTATTTTCATGAAGGACGGAAGGGTCATGTAAGGATGAAGGATGAGGGATGAAGGATGAACTGCTTGAAGGGCTTTCATCCTTCATCCTTCCGCCTTCATCCTTCTCCTGTGAGGTAACCATGTCGACTAAAGCCACCCAAATGACTCTCGAAGCATTGCGTTCAGTTCCCCTGTTCGCAACCCTGAGCGACGAGGCAGCAACTGACTTGCGCAATCTGCTTCTGGAAAAAGACGTCGCGAGCAGCACTCAGATCTTTAATAAGGGCGAGACGGGCGACGCGATGTACCTGATCGAGAGCGGGAAGGTGCGCATCAGTATTTCTGACGAAGACGGAAAGGAAATAACTTTAGCTGAGCTGGCGCGCGGAGATTTCTTCGGGGAGATGTCACTAATCGACGGGCGGCAACGTTCCGCCGGTGCAAAAGTCGTCGAGGACGCGCGCTTTGCCATCCTGCCGCGATCAGATTTCCTGGGCTTTGTGCGCTCTCATCCTGATGTAGCACTGGGAATGTTAGGGGCGCTTTCTGACAGGCTCCGGCGGACTGACGAGCTATTGCGTTCGCGAGTTTCTCGTAACGTCAATGAAGAGCAGAAACGGCGTTCGACAATGGCTGATCGAGCTGCGGATCTAATCGCTGAGTTTGGCGGCAGTTGGAAATTCATCGGCGTTTCGATGGGCTTGATAGTGTTCTGGATCATTTTCAATACATACATACTCTTCAAAGGTTTTGATCCGGCCCCCTATCAAATGTTGAACCTGGCGCTGGCGGTAATAGCTGGAATGCAGGCGCCGATAATCATGATGTCGCAGAACCGGCAGGGAGAGAAGGATCGCTTGCGAGCTGATTTGGATTATCGCGTCAACCTGAAAAACGAATTGTCGCTGGCTGAAGTCTTGCGCCGGCTTGACGTTTTGGAGAGCGAACGATTGCCAAAGTTGTTTGAGGATCAGAATGCGAAACTAGGAAATGTCCAGAGTCAAAAGTCCAATGTCCAAAGTCCGTAGAGAAGGGTCCAAAGTTTAATGTCCAATGTCCAAAGTCCGGTGGTCGATCGAGGCTTCGTGTTCAAACCCGTCGCCGTGCCAATGTTCTTTGACATTGGACATTGGACATTGGACTTATATTTTAAAACATGATTCACGCGATCTTTTTCGATTTCAATGGCGTCATTATTGATGACGAACGCCTGCAGATGCAGGCTTATCAGGAACTGCTGCGCGAGCAGGGAATTGAGCTGACGGAAAGCGACTACTTCAGCGCCCTCGGTATGGATGACAGGACGTTCGTGCGCGCAGCGTTTGAACGCGCAAACAAGGAATTGTCGGATGATGTTTTGCGGACGATGCTCAAGGACAAGACTGTCCGTCATCGGAAGCTGATCGAGAACGACCTGCCGTTGTTTCCAGGTGTGGTCACGTTTCTCAAAGCGGCGTCGCGCGCCTACGGGGTGGGCTTAGTGAGTATGGCGAACATTGACGAGGCGGGATACGTTCTCGACCGAGCGAACATTGCGGATCTTTTTTCGGTTGTCGTAACTGCGGAAGACGTGAACGTTTGTAAGCCGGCTCCGGATTGTTACGCGATCGCGATGGAGAGGCTGAATGAAAAGCGGCGGCTCAAAAGAGAACTGCCTCTCGTTGCCAGTGAATGTCTGGTGATAGAAGACTCGCCCCCGGGAATTGAATCAGGTAAAGGCGCGGGCATGCGCACGCTCGGCGTAACCAATACTGTGCCGGAAGCAGCGCTGCGTGCGGCCGGCGCGGACGTGGTTACCGCAAGCCTTTTCGACTGGACCGTCGATGCGGTCCATCATGTCTATTCCTAAAGTCGGAAGGCATGCAGTTTAGAGTTCAACCTTTGGGTTGCCGGCTTATCACAAACGCAAACTAAAGTTTGAACTCTGAACTTCTTGTCCGCACTTTCCGCCGTCATTTTTTTGTCTCAAGTATGAGTTTCATAGACATTCTTCACCTGGCTTTACGCAATCTCCGTCAGGCAAAGTTGCGTGCGCTGCTGACGACGATGGGCGTCGTTGTCGGCGTAGCTGTGATTGTCACTATGGTTTCGTTTGGTCTGGGCTTGCAGCGAAACATGCTTGCGCGTTTCGGGGCACTGGATCTTTTCAACGAAATAACGGTCTTCGGGCGCAGCCTAACGAACCTCGCTACTGCGGGGCTGAACCCGCAGTCTCGCCGCGACGAGAATGGTAATCGCCGTGGGCGGATTCGGCCGCAGCAAGAGGCTAGCAAGATCCTTGATGATGCAGCGGTCGCTGAGATTGCCAGGATTCCCGGAGTCGTTTATGTCCAGCCGAACGTGACCCTTTGGGTTTACATGCGTTCAAACGGCAAAGTCCGTGCGGAGTTTGCTTCCGGAGCTTCAGTGCCAAACGCCGCCTCGCGTTTCAAGGATCTGGTGGCCGGGCAGATGATCACGTCTGCGCAAGCAGACGAGGCGGTTGTGACGGAGAGCTTTACTGAAGACTTCGGATATGAAAAACCGCAGGACGCAGTAGGCCAGGTAGTCGAGTTTTTGACCGCGGAGAAGAATCCAGCAACGTCGGGCGACGAAGCAAGCAAACAAAGTGAGGCGGAAGAAGACGAACAAGGTCCGCCAAACTTCTTCGGCATTCCGCTCGATGACGAGCCGGAAAGTAACCAAGCGGGGCCCGATGTTGTTGCGCGCACTTTCAAGATCGTAGGTGTTTTGAACCCGCGCATAAAAGAAGGACCGGGGCAGGGTGGATTGCGCGGACTCATGCCGGGCGCAGCCGTCTACATTCCTTTGCCGGCCGCGCGCGAATGGTATCTCGCGCATCGCGGCCCGGGCGCGCAAGTCGCGCTGGCGCTCGCGCGACAAAGCGGCGCCTTGAATGAGGGCGAAGCTGAAGGCTACGAGACGGCGGTGGTTCGTGTGACCGATCCAGTCTTGCTTACTGACGTTCGCCAGCGGATCACCGAGTTAGGTTTCGGAAGTTTTTCTATCATGGATGAGTTGGACCAGATACGAACAATATTTCTGATCATTGATGCAGTATTGGGACTACTCGGAGGAATCTCGCTTTTCGTAGCGTCGTTTGGAATCGCAAACACGATGGTAATGTCTATTCTGGAACGCACGCGCGAGATTGGAATCATGAAGGCTATCGGCGCTGAAGACCGTGAGATCAAAATGATCTTCTTTCTTGAAGCGGCGGTGATAGGCGCGCTCGGCGGTGTAATCGGAACCCTGCTCGCGTGGGGAATCGACGGAGTGGCAAACCGTCTTGCTTATCGTTTCCTACTGAAACCGCAGGGCGCGTCATTCGTCGACTTCTTTTCCTTACCGCCCTGGCTGTCGGCAAGCGCAATCTTATTTGCGTTGATAGTTTCAATTCTGGCGGCGCTCTACCCAGCCGCCCGCGCTGCGCGGATCGATCCCGTACGTGCGTTGAGACACGATTGATTAGGGGCAAGGGTGAAGGGGGAAGGGGAAAGCCACGGCCGGAAGCGGCCGTTTTTGTGGGTTGACGAATACAGAACCGGGAGCGGTAGCGACCGGGTAAGCGACGACCTTAACTGTTGCCATGACAGGGTAACTATGACCCTGGCTCACCCGGTCGCTATCGCTCCCGGTTCTGAATTTGCCGACCAACGATAAATGCTGACCCATGATAAAGAGGTTACCGCACACAAAAATGCGGAAGGTGTTTCCACCTTCCGCACATTGATTGCCACCTGTTCTGACTAATTCGCCGGCGGCGGGGCGGGCGGCTTCGGCGCACGCTTCTTTGGTTTTGGTTTCACTGCCATCTGCGGTTTAGGGGTCCAGAACTCGGAATCCATCGCGACAAATGACTTAGGCACATAGCTCATACTCGGGGCGAACGCATACGCGCTTACCTCGCTGGTCATGATTATCTCGCGAACAGCTTTGTCGGCATCTTTTCTTTGATCGTCGGTCATTGCTGCACGTACTCTTTGGCCAATCGGGTCGTCCAGCTCGGCCA
>JALZOO010000139.1 GCA_030913905.1 Acidobacteriota bacterium | reverse complement strand
GGGCTTGACCATCACATCCCACCGCCCAAATCTGCAAAGCACCGCGTATGGACTGCTGGCCGACTTTATTAACGCGGTTCGATAGGTGTGTCCAATGTCCAACGTCCAATGTCAAAACCACAAGGTTTAAATGTCTCTGGGTCAGGAAGGGTGGTTTACCCCCGCCTTAGATTGAGTAGGTGTCGAATTTCCCATGGCCCGTTCTGTTCAAATGAGTAGAGTAAGGGCTGATACAGCGGGGGCAAGCCCACCTTCCTGACCCCGAGACTTTCCAACTTGTTCCAAAAGAATCGGCATTGAAGGACTATTTGGACTAGGCTGTACGTTGTGCGATCTCTGAGACGCCTTCAATCAGACGATCAATCTCTTCGGATGTCGTATAGCAGGCGCAACCCGCGCGTACCAATCCTTCTTCGCCAAGTCCAAGCCGCTCCGTAACCGACGCTGCATAGAAGTCGCCGTGGGACAAAAACAGTCCGCGTCCAGCAAGCCGACGTGCCACGTCCGTTGATTTCACGCCATCAACAGTAAACGAAACAGTGGGCGTTCGTGGCATGTCCGGTAAAGGTCCATACAATCGCACTCCCTTGATCGACGACAAGCCTTGCCAGAGTCGACGCGTTAGTTCGCTGCTTCGCGCGTGCAGTTCGTTGTATGACGTGGTTAGGCGAGCACCTCTAGATCCTTCCGTCGCGAGCGACGCGAGGAAGTCGATCGCCGCGCCTGTGCCCACCATGCCCTCTTGATTTTGTGTGCCTGTCTCCACGTTCTCGGGAGGATTGTCGGGAGCAGGAATTAACTTTGGAAAATCAATTGACTCGAGCAATGCCAGTTTGCCAAAAAGCACTCCTATGTGCGGACCATAAAACTTATAGGCCGACATAGCCAAAAAGTCGCAATCGAGAGCGCGCACGTCGACTAGCGCATGAGGAACATGGTGCACCGCATCGATAAAGACCAGCGCGCCAACCGCCCGCGCCATTCGTATCGCGCGATCGATGTCGTTGATCGTTCCCAGCGAATTTGATGCGGCGCCGATTGCTATGAGCTTGGTGCGCTCGGTTACTGCGTGCTCAAAGTTTTCCCAGTCCAGTTGTCCCGTCTCTGCGATCATTTTGACGGTGCGCAACTCTATGCCACGTTCTTTTACCAGGTGCTGCCAGGTGGCTATGTTCGCGTGATGGTCAAGTTCAGTAACGACGATTTGATCGCCACGACTAAGAGTGGCGCCCAAAGCTCTGGCAAGGTGAAACGTAAGCGTAGTCATGTTGGCGCCGAAAGCGATCTCGCGTGGGGAAGCATTAAGGAAGTCGGCGCACGCCTGACGTGCGGACTCGATTGCCGCATCGGTTTCTTCGCTCGTCGGATAAGCCCAATGTGTATTGGCGTTGTGGTGGTAAAGATAGTCCGACATAGCATCGACGACCGCGCGCGGTGTTTGAGTGCCGCCTGGCCCATCGAAATATGCAACCGGATAGTTGTTGTGGGTGCGTTCCAGTGCGGGAAAGTGCTTTCGGATAACGGCAGTGGACGCAACGGTTGATTGTGTTTGGGGTGTAGTCATATGGGATTGATGGATAGTAACGGTGGCCAGCTTAACACGCAGATCCGCACTTGAGACACGACGGAGCTAGAGTGTAGGTTCGGTGGAAATTAGACTTTGGACTTTGAAAGCATCTTAAATTCTACATTCTAGAATGTAGATGCAGACTCCAGTTCGCGCAGCAGCACACAGACTCGACAGCCAAAGCAAAAGCCCCTCGAGAAGCATAACCTTTCGAGTGCTTTAACGTGGACTTTGAAAGGCATCTTAAATTCTACATTCTAGAATGTGGATGCAGACTCCAGTTCGCGCAGCAGCACACAGACTTGACTGCCAAAAAAGCAAAAGCCCCTCGAGAAGCATAAGCTTTCAAGGGGCTTTAACGTGGACTTTGAAAGGCATCTCAAATTCTACATTCTAGAATCTGGATGCAGACTCCAGTACGCGCAGCAGCACACAGACTTGACTGCCAAAAAAGCAAAAGCCCCTCGAGAAGCATAAGCTTTCGAGGGGCTTTAACGATGGCGGAAGAAAACCTTAGACGTCCGATCGATTCTTGCGACGACGGCGGCGCAACGCCGCAATGCCGGAGAGTCCGCTACCTAATAGAATCAACGTGGCCGGCTCGGGAATTGGTGTTTGCTGGGCGAGGATGTCGCCGGTTATTGCCGCAGTCTGACCAGGGTTAATCGAGAGGTCGTTTAGTCGCAGTCGGAGAGTCCCACTGCCGCAGGTTACCTGTTGGCCCGCTGGTGCGTGCGCGGGAAGTGGATTGGCCTCGCAGTTCAGATCGTTAAACGTAAATATGAGACCCTGGTTGGCGGTTTGGCCAAAATCAATCCTCACGCCTCCGCTTTCATCCGACCTGACGGTTCCGGTTATGTCGGCATTAAAAACGCGCGAAGGATCAGCAATGCCTTCTGGCGCTGTAAAAGTAATACGCAGCCGGAAAGTGTTGCCGTCGTAGGTTGCCGGATTTGTCGGATCGAGGAAGAAGGAACCGAAATTATTCGTGCCCTGTGTGGGAAGTGGTACCGGGTTACCGCCAAACGCAAGGAATCCGTTGGCTGTTACCCCTTGGAACCGGCTGTTCTGATAAGACAGCCCAAGCAACGATGGCGGCGGAGTGTGCGGGAGCGCCGAATTGATCGGCGCACAGGGCGTTGCCGGTGTAGCGAAGCAACCGTTGGTGAAACCGGTAACTAACACCTCATCAGCTCTTGCCACGCCTTGTCCGAGAGCGAACGTTGCAAGCACAACCACACTAAGAGCGAGGGACTTGATGGCCCCTGAAATTGACCTGTTCATATGTTGTTCCTTCGAAGCGCGTGGTGAGCAAATCCACGCACTGAAATAGTGACCTTGAAAGCGATGACTCCTTAAACCCGAGCCTTCGTTTGCTTTCGTTCCTGGCTCCCGTTCGGATGAGCATCGCCCGATTTAGGAGTGGCACTTGATGGAACTATGTGATTCAAGGAAATAAGGAATGAGTCATGAGTTCCAGAATAAATGCTAAAGAAAGAGCCGCAAATTCAGTGCTTTTTGACTAAAACGAGCCGTTACTCCCGACCGTGTGGACGACAAAAACGCCGAACTCCGGGGCGGTGTGCCGTGGCACCCGTTCGACTTGACCCACAGGCGGTGTCACGGCTGACAGTCTCATGGGCAAGAGGACGGGTCCGCCGCTATACGTGCCGCGAACTACGGGCGCGCCAAAATAGTTTTGGGCGTCTCGTATCTCAAAACTCGTTCCCACCGGAAACAGAGAACCGAGTTCCACGGCGACCTTGTCTTTCAACTGCCAGTTGTAGACCACGATGTTTGCCCGCCCAGCTTCATAGCGGTTAGGACGCACAAATACGTCGACTCCACTTGGCCGAGCTTCCATAGCCTGACTATGACGGTCTAGACCAGTCGTTTGTCGCCAGCGGGAAAAACTGTATGCGCCGAGTTCGTTTGTGAACAGCGACTCGCCGGGCGCAGAGAAGTAAGAGTTAAAGTCCCAGCGGTAACTGGACGCATTAACTCCCGCGGGCATCTTCAGTTCTATGCTGTCGCCATTTGCGTAAATAGAGTTTCCTCGGAAGTCGACGCTTTGCCACCACCAGAGAAGCAGCGGAACTTTACTAACGACGTAATTATCAAACAGCTTCACGTCCTTGTTGCTCGTGTCCTCATATCCGAGCCGAATACCGTTGTTCTTACTAGCGGCGTTGGTGGCGGTGTTGTAGATGTAATTGTTCTTGAGGACGATTCGCTCCGCGGATACGCCGCTGACGCCGCCGACCTGCAGGTTCCCTGTCTTCTGATCGTCGTTGGTGAGAACCCCGTTGTTGAAAGCTATGTTGCCTTCGAGGTGCAAACCCTTCTGCGAGCTCTTGGCTGAATTTGAGTAGGCAAGAATGCCGTAGCCACCCTGATCAAACACGATGTTGTCTGTGATGTATTTCGTGCCGGAAGCATTGCCGACATACATCGCGTGCTCGCGCTTGTTGTTGCCGTTATAGAAGAAGAGGCAGCCGTGCACTTCGGTCATATCCTGTTTGTCCCAAATGCCGTGTCCATTGTCATGGAAGATCATGTTGATGAACTTCACGTTTGAGGCATATACATCAGCTCCCGATCCGCGCCATGGTTCATCTGTGCCGCTGTAAGGGCTGTTGCGACGGCGGTCGGCATTTGAATTCATCACTTCCATACCCCAGAACCAAACCCACGGACCCTTCACCTTCAGCGCCGGTTGTTTCGCGTTATCGGTGAGAGCTTTATCAATGATCACGCGGTCGCCGGGAACGGCGCGGACGATAATGGGAGCGTCCGGTCTCCCAGTTAGCGTGCTTACAAATGTTCCGGTGTATGTTCCGGCCCGCAACCAGATAGTATCGCCGGGCTTTACTGCGGGTTGATTGGAGAGTGCCGTGGCGAGGTCCCACGGCGATGTTTGCGTCCCCTGGCCTCGCCGACTTCCGCCGGCTGATACGTACCAACGGCCTTTCTCAGGAGGCAGAAGACTAAGGGTGTTTGTGGACGTGGCACTTTGGCAGCTTGCCGAAACATCGATCGACAACAACGACTTAACAGTCTTAGTCGTGATCGCAAAATCCACACTTGTCTTGCCCTGCGGAACCACCACGCTGTCGGGAATACTTGCACCGTTCGGAGCGCTATTCTTTAACGTGATTACCAGCCCGCCCTCCGGAGCCGGATAACGCAAATCAATTCTCGCCCTTGCCGGCTTACCGCCTACCAACGCCGCCGGGCTGACAATGAAGCTGGTTATCGTTTGGCCGCCGTCAGCCATTGCGTTCGAGAGACTATCGACAGGTTGATTGCTTTCATTTGGGGCGTTGAGCAGTTCATTGGTTAACGCCGCACCGTGACAGTGGATGCTCACGAGGGCCGCAATTACCGGCAGCGGCAGTGCAAACATCGTAAGGATTGTTAACTTGGAACTTCGCATCCTGCTTCGGTTGAAAATCATTTAGTCGATGTTTCCATCGATCCGTTGCGGCTCGATTTCAATACTGAGTCAATCTCCGCTTGCGGGACATTGCATACTTGAATCCAGAACTTGCCGTTTGCTGAGCGCGGAATATCGTCGACTGCTTCAAGAATCACTTCGACGTCTTTCAGACGTGCTTTCACTGCCTTGATGATCGACCGCGCCGAGTCCTCGGTAAACTCCGGCGCCGGCACATACCGGGCACGAATCAAGTCCAGACTTTCCTGCACGATTTGAGCTTGCCGCACAGGCATGCTGAAAAACACATCTTCCAACCCAAGAATGCGGCGTCCGTCGCGCGTAATCAGGAGGTCATAGCTTCCGGCTTCGCTAATCGCCATCGCAGGCAGAGTGCGGCCGCAGCCGCAGGCCGGATCAGAAACCACTCTTCCGCTATCGCCAACCCGGTAGCGAATCAGGGGCATGTCAGAATTAAGAAGACTGGTGCAGACAAGCTCCCCAAACTCGCCGTCCGCCACAGGCACATCCTTCTGAAGCACTTCTACCCAGCCAACTTCGGGCCATTCGTGCAAAGTTCCCTCAGGGCATTCGCTGGCAGCCGTAACAATCTCGCCCATGCCATACGTCTCTCGAACCGGACATTGAAATGCTTCAGAAATAACTCTCCGCTGATGTTCGAATACAGGTTCAGCTTCAGTGATCACAACCTTCAGCTTTATGTCGCGCCGGTTAAGCCGAATCATTTCCTGCGCCAGCGCAAAGATCGAGGAGGTATAGCCGAAGAGATACTGGATTCGATACTGGACCAGAGCATCCAGGTAATGCTGGATGAGATGCGGCGCCAGGTGATATGTAGACATGTACAACTGGCGCAACGCCGCGTTCCAAACCCAAAACGGCGGATGACGTTGGCCGCCAAGCGTAACCACCTGACCGCCGAGTTTGGCCCAACGGTCCTTTGCTGTTATTCCGTGCCAGCCCTTGGTGCGGGCCAGCGACAGTGCGTAGAGCGATCGCATAGTCTGTCGGCTTCGCCAGAGGTCCATCGGCGTCCCCGTGGTCCCGCTCGTGTGCGCATAGAACATTCGCCGGGTGTCGCAGTCATCGGCAAGGAACCGACCGGGCTGCTTTCTCACCGCCTCCTTCTCGATCACAGGCCAGTTTTCCAGCAACTCCCAACTGGCAGTGTCTCCGTTTCGCCTGCGCTCGGCCCACAGCTCGCGGTAGTAAGGCACACGCGTCGCGGCGCGATGAAGAACGTGCGCCAGTTGTTTCCGGCGCCATCGCTGCCATTGCGCGACATCCCATTGGTCGCGTTCCAGAGTTTCCCGGACCAGTCGTGGGGTCTCCGGTCCAAACCGCCATGAACGAAGGTGAAGGCCGTGCAAACTCGCGGCGCCGGAACGCATCCACCCCGGCAGAGAGTAGTAGACATTCAAC
>JALZOO010000119.1 GCA_030913905.1 Acidobacteriota bacterium | reverse complement strand
CGTCGGGCGCGGTGTCAAATATGCGTTCCTCGTCTTGAGCCGCTTGAAACCGGTGCTGGCGTGGCCATGCATAGGCGGCAAGTGTTTGGGCTTGTCCGCCACGAAAAAGAGGATGAGGAGTAAACGGGTTCTGGGAAAAGCTAGTTTTCGCGGATGAGAGCAGGGCTCGAACGGTTTTGAGCTGAGCGGATTCTCCGTCTACATGAGAGTCGAGTATTGTCACTGGGAATCTTTAAACTCAATCGTGACGTCTGCCGTCAGAGTTTGTCGATTTGCTTTAGTATCGTTATCGATACGTGGAGGCGTCTTGCCGACTGCCTGACGCGCAAGGAAAATTCGTCGCAATTCCTCGCGTGCATCGGTCTTGATAAAGTTTTCCAAATACGCTGAATTGAACACTTCGCCGGTTTTTAGTTTCCACTTGTCCTGGAGCGCCTTCGCCTCGGCTTCCGATACTCCTTTAATGACAAGGTTGCCCATCTTATATTGAGGGCCTTCGCGGACTTCGATTCTGTAAGTCACCAGACTAGCCGCGTCATCAAATTCAGGCACCGGTTTCGAAGCTGCCTCAAGGTGTCCGGAATGTCCGTAGGTCTTTGCCACTTCGAGGAGGCCCTTGTCCACCTTGATGCCATTTGCTACCTCGCCATTCTTCATCCCCAGCGCTTCGTCGAGTTCGGCGGCAGAAAGCACCCTGTTACCTACCCACTCCGCCTTGTTCCACCGGTAGATCGGTCCCTCGTCTACAGGCAAGGTCAGGTTCACCCCGGCTTTACAGGCGTCAGTGTTTTCGAACTTCGCTATCGGTTCGCCAAACGCAGCCCGCAACTGTCCAACTTCGCGGTACAGTGGGAAGAGAATAAAAGTTCCGAATGCAATTGCAGATTTTTTTGAATAGTCTTGCTCGGTGAGTTGCCTCGAGCTCTTGACGAGCTTCTCCTCAGGGATATTCTTGGCCCCGGGAAAGCTCAACGTGCAGATTGGAATGGGCACACCACTTACGCTGAAGAGATGTTCCTGCTGCCTGGTGTTATTGATCAACCACGGTGCGTATTCCACTGTACCCTTGATCTGCTTCTCGTCGAGAAGCTTTTGCAACGCCAACCTGATTAAGTCGGTCATGTTTCCCGAGTCGGGCGCAGCGCCGTTGTATGACGGCACCTCGCGCTTGATGGCTGCGGTCAATTCTTCATCATTGAACCAGACAAAGTTATCGAAGACGACAGCTGACTGACCGCTTTTCGCTTCCTCTACATTGAAGACGACAATTACTTGATTGCCGTTGGTCCGCGTGCGATATGCAACTTTTGCAAACAGTCCGCTGTCTACCAGCTTCTGTCCCGCATTGTCGACATCTTCAACAGAAAAGGCTGCTCCTGGTTTTAGGCCGCTGGCTGCGACCACGTCCTCGGATGAAAGGCGCTGAAGGCCTTCCACTTCGACTTTCGCAATCTTTCGGCCCGGCTGTTGGGCAACAGCAACAGACACAGCGATAATGATGACGAAGTGAAGAGCGACCGTGTGAAACACGTAAGCGCAGTGTGATCTTGAGTTTCTCATAATCATAACCGCATTTCTTTAGAGTTTACTCCAGTAGTAACGCGAGATACTAACTCCAGGCCTGTCGACATAGGTCAGCGCACGACTGGGCAAACGAACGCAATGAGCCTCAGAAAATGGAACGCCACAACTAAACGCGACCTGATCATCGAGGTATGGGAACACCTCGATTGTGAGTCGGTTGGCGCCCACGAGCTCGAACAAATTCAGCAGGCGTTGCGCGAAAGGTTTGGGGAAGGGTCAGTGCAAAGTCCCGCGGCAATTGCGAGGACCGTCGCCGATGAAGGCGCTGTGTTGCGGCACCCGGAGGTTTTCGACTGCGACCTCAAGTGGCGCCAGCAGGAGATAACCACGGTATTGCCGCTTAATGACGTTAACTTCGAGACTCTTAAAGACGCGGAGACAACCATCAGGAAACTCGACGCCGCGCGGCGACGCCTTCAGGACGATGGCAATAAAGCCGGTCTACGCCGCGTGCGGGAGTTAGCGTTACGGTGGAAGCAGGACGCGCAATCGGTCGCAGGCAGCGGTGTAGTTGAAGACCAAAAGAAATTGGAATCGCGGGAGATTGCGCAGTGGTTAACGATCTGGCTGCAAGAGCCGGACCTGTTTGAAGACTGGCTGAGTTTGCGTCGTCGTTCTCAGGAATTCCTTCAACTCCTTCACAAATAACGATTCGGCTCCGTAATTCTGGAACTTTCGGGCGTCTCCAGGCGAATACCCATTGAGGCTAGGGCCTGATGGTTCTCGGATGAAACCACATACATCCCCTAATGACAGCGATTTGCTTCAGTCAATGCTGACTGGAGACGAAGAGGCCCTGGCGGAACTGTACCGGCGGCGCCAGCAGGGAATCTATCGATTCATCCTACACATGTGCGGCTCAAGCTCTGTTGCCGAAGATGTGACGCAAGAGGTCTTCATGGTCCTGATACATGAGAGTCATAGCTTCGATCCGGCGCGCGGCTCATTGAATGGGTTCCTGATTGGTATTGCGCGTAACCAACTCTTGCGACGGTTGAGGCGCGAGCAGTTTTATGTAGCGATTGGAGATGAACTGGGCGCCGATGGAAGTATTGAACAGTGCGCTGCGTCGAGCGAAGAACCGTTCGATACACTTTCCCGGACAGAGTTGATCGCGTCCGTTAGAAGAGCCGTGCTAGCGCTGCCTGAGCGCTACCGTGAAGTCGTGGTGCTTTGCGACCTGCAGGAGTTGAGCTATGTGGAAGCAGCTGAAGCCCTGGGCTGTGCTGTGGGAACGGTTCGTTCGCGGCTCCACCGCGCTCGTGCGTTACTTATTGAAAAACTGCGGCCCGTGCAACACGGGGAAGCAACGGCGGCCACATCAAAGACTGCGAGGTGTTTCGCATGAACTGCAACAGTTTTGAAAACGTGGTTATGGAACTTGCTCGCGAGCAGATGATGGAAGCGACGGCGCGAGATGCGGCATTCCGTCATAGCTCGAACTGCGAGAGTTGCGCCGCACGTCTCAACGAAGAACAGCAGTTGACGGTTGGGCTAAAGCAGTTGGCAGCCTCCACTCAGGAGGTTGCATCTGCACCGGAACTGCCCGCGAGTTTACTTGCCGAGTTTCGGAACCAACGTCTTTCGGTTCCAAATGTGGTTGCGCCGCAGTTCAGAACCCGCAATGCGGCTACGTACTGGACTTATGCTGCGGCAGCGGCGGCGTTGTTAATTGTGTCAGGAATAACGGCGATATATCTGGGAGTAGCCCATGAGCAAACACCTCAAGAAATTGTAGCGCCGGTAGCGAACACCCCATTAAGCCCGACAGACCTCGCCGCCGCGAGCGTTACAACTCCAACAGTTTCAGGTTCGCCAACTTCGCCTGATGGCCCACGACGTTCTTCCAAACGTGCCACGCTCGCGAAAGATCAAAGCAGGCCGAGCACTACAACAGTCGCGCAATCGGAGCTGCTCGCAAAAAACAATGAGCGGGAGATAATGACTGAGTTTATTCCTATCGGGTATTCCGATGCGCCAACAGTCCAGGATGGCGGGCAGCTGGTGCGGGTTGAATTACCGCGCTCGACGATGGCGAGATTTGGTTTGCCCGTCAACATGGAGAGGTATGACGAACGAGTGAAGGCGGATCTGTGGCTGGGTGCTGATGGATTTGCCCGGGCAATTCGTTTTGTGCAGTGAAGCAATTATGTTTGAAGATTCAATAGCCGGGCCTGGCCCGCAGAAAAGGAATAGAGCTATGAAAAAACAAATTAGATGGTTCACCGGAATTGCGCTCATCGGGTTAACCGGAACTGGCGCTTTCTCCTCGTTCGCGCAACAGAAGGAGACGCCTAACCGTGTGCTAATCGAGCGCGAAAGAGTAATACAGGGTCCGGACGGCGGGCCGCCACCAGAGAGAATGATTTTTGAGCGCGAAATTATGCCGCACGGTCCCGATGGCCCACCGCCGCACGGGGATTACATCTTTCTGGCGACTGAAATGAGCTTCGGTGGCCATCTGGTGAAAGGCGCTCCTTATTCCGCGCAGGCCGTAACAGAGAGTGTTCACACGTTGAGCGATGGCAATCGGATAACAAATAAGTCAACAGCCGTGATTTATCGTGACAGCGAAGGCCGCACACGGCGCGAACAGACTCTGAAATCGATTGGGCCGTATGCCAATGCTGGTGAACCTTCGCAGACCATCTTTATCAGCGACCCCGTTGCGGGCACGAGTTACACCCTTGACCCACGGGCACAGGTCGCGCGAAAGATGCCGCCATTGCGTTTTAAAGTCATGGGTCCACATGCGGCAACAGACGGTCAAAAGCAAAAGAAAGTTCGCATCATGACGGACCCGATGAAGGAGGGTTCGGAAAACGAGGAAACTAAGTACCGTATTGCGATTGAGTCAAACGATAAGCTGCACAAGAAGCACATTGAAACCGGCGTCGCAATGGGCTGGCTGGACGCACGCAATCCCTCGGCGCGCAAGGAATCTCTCGGTAAACAGAACATTGGCGGCGTTGAGGCGGAAGGAACACGCAGCACCGTCACGATTCAGGCGGGTGAGATTGGCAACGAACGGCCAATTGAAATCGTCAGTGAACGCTGGTATTCGCCCGAGCTGCAGGTGATTGTGATGAC
>JALZOO010000091.1 GCA_030913905.1 Acidobacteriota bacterium | reverse complement strand
ATGCAGGTGGGAATCCATGAACTTGGCGGCAATGCGGTAGTGCTCGAGCCCGGCGGTACCAGCTGGACGCTTGAACATCGAGAGGGCGCGGTAATGGACGGGGATAAGACGGAACATGTGGCGGAGTTTGTCCGCGTGCTCGGTCGTTATTGCACCGCGATCGGCGTGCGCACGTTTGCGGCGATGAAGAACTGGCAGGAAGAGCGAAGTGATCCGGTACTGGCGGCGTTTGCCAGATATTCGACGGTTCCGATCATTAATCTCGAGTCCGCGATGCATCACCCATGTCAGGCAATGGCTGACATGATGACGATACGCGAAAAGTTGGGCAAAGGTCGCAAGCGCGTTGTACTCACCTGGGCGTGGCACCCGAAGCCTCTGCCAATGGCGGTGCCAAACAGTTTCGCGTTGGCTGCCGCGCAGATGGGCCATGACGTTGTCGTCGCGCATCCAAAAGGTTATGAATTGGACGACGCATTGATGGAGACAGTATGCGCGCAGGCGGAAGGTGCAGGAGGTAGTTTTCAGCTCACGAATGATATAGACGAGGGGTTTGCGGGCGCTGAAGTTGTCTACGCAAAGAGTTGGGGCAGCCGGCAATATTATGGGGAACCGGAGAAGGACGTGGCCGAGCGCGCATCGTATCGTGATCAGTGGATCGTGGATGAACAGAAGATGGCCCGCACGAAGAAAGCGATCTTCATGCACTGCCTGCCGGTCCGGCGTAACGTGATTGTTACCGACGGCGTTATCGATTCCCCGGCGTCAGTCGTAATCGACGAAGCGGAGAATCGGCTGCATGTCCAGAAGGCGATCCTGGCAAGTTTGGTCGCGGCGTAGTTAAGTTGCGTTCGGGTTTTAGAAACAGTTTCGGCTATGCCGCCTGATGTGCGGAAGGTCTATGACCTTCCGAGGGTGAATAGAAACTCCACCGGGGCTGCGCCCCTGGGGCAGAGCCCCAAACTATTTCTCAAGCACGTTGTCGGTGGGGCGGAGCAGCCACCGCACATCAGGCGGCATAGCCGAAATTCAGGAAGCGAAGAGAGCATGACCAATACCAATCATGTCGGTGATCAGTTGCGGCTCGACCTGCTGCGCGAGGCGTTGCCTTACATCCAACGATTCGCGGGCCAAACGTTTGTGGTGAAGATCTCCGGCAAGGCAACTGAAAACCACAACAATCTGAGCTCCCTGGCGGAAGAGCTGGCGCTGCTGCACCAGGTTGGGATACGGATTTGTGTGGTGCATGGCGGCGGAAAACAACTCAGCGAGCTGGCGTCGCGCATGGGCATTGAGCAAACCATCATTGAGGGTCGCCGGGTAACTGACGATGCAACTCTCGAGATGGCGAAGATGATTTTCGCCGGCAAGATAAACACCGACATCCTGTCAGCCTTGCGTAACAGAGGTATCGAGGCGGTCGGGCTTTCCGGGGTTGACGGTAACATCGTGCATGCGGAACGGCGACCGCCGAAGGAAGTCATCGATCGGGAAACAGGCGAACGTTCGCACGTTGATTTCGGACACGTCGGAGACGTGGTCAAGATCAACTCGCGCCTGCTGACTGTGTTGTTGAATGAGGGCTACCTTCCTGTTATCTCATCGCTCGGCGCCGACGCCGAAGGCACAGTCTTCAACATCAATGCGGACACAATAGCCGCCGAAATCGCGGCGCGGCTGAAAGCCGAAAAACTGATACTCCTTTCCGATGTTGATGGCATCTACCTGCGTGCTGGCGAGCCGGAGACAAAGCTTTCGCGACTCACCGCCGATGAAGCTGAAGCAATGGTTGCTGATGGAACTGCCACCGGAGGAATGATTCCCAAACTACAAAGTATTGTCGCACTATTGCGAAGCGGCGTTCACAGTGCGCACATTCTCAGCGGCACTACGCGCAATGCTCTGCTCACCGAAATCTTCACCGACAGCGGCACCGGCACAATGATCGTGGCCTAGAGAGACAAACTGCCGGTATGCTCAAGTCTTTGGAGTGCGGCGACCTGTCGCCGCTTTGGTCAGCTGCAACTTCGCGCAACTTTGGGTGTGGATTCTCTGAGATCCGATTCCATGTTGACAGCTTACACTTCGACGCAGGAAGATCTGCGAAAGTGGACAATGAAGCAATAGCTCGTCGGTTTTACCGGCTCTCCGCGCTGATGGAAATTCGCGGCGACGATCCCTTTCGCCTGCGTTCGTATCGCAACGCCGCCGAAGCAATCGAAACCTGGCCCACTCCTCTCGAAAAGATCGCGGCGGATGAAGGTATTGCCGGCTTACAATCAATCCCGGGAGTGGGCAAGGCTATCGCCGGAAAAATCCTGCAGCTTTTCGATCGGGGTACTTTTGACGCCTGGGAAAGACTGACTGCGGAAACGCCCGAGACCGTCCTAGATCTCCTGGAGATTCCCGGTATCGGACCCAAGACCGCGGCCACGCTTCATCAAAAATTCAAAGTTTCGTCACGAGCTGAATTGAAGAAGTTTGTCGCCGGCGGTGGACTTGATCAGGTGGACGGCATTGGTGTGAAGACAGCAGAGCGTATAAAGGAGAGTTTAGAGTACAAGCTTTAGCTTGCCGACCTACCCTAATGACACCGGTATCGAAGTGTACAACTGGCGAAAACTTTCCCAAGCACAGCGTCGAGAGGCGCTTGCCCTCCGTCGTGGCGAAAGCTTCCCTGGCATTCGCCTCCGCATCTCGATCTCGAAGGCGCTCATCGATATCTTATCTCCGCGTCCTGTTTCAATCATGCTCTTATCATAGGAAAGAGTCCGGAACGGATGACTCAATGTGAAGCTGATGTCCTTGAGGCTTGCGACGAATTCTCGTCGGCAATTTATGCGTGGTGCATCCTACCCAATCATTATCACGTGGTCGTACGAACGGCATTGATAAAAGAGTTACGCAAAGGGTTGGGATTACTTCATGGCCGATCATCCTTCAACTGGAACGGCGAAGACGATCAACGTGGACGGCAAGTTTGGTATAACTGCTTCGAACGCCCGCTGAAGTCACAGCGTCATTTTTGGGCTACTCTAAACTATGTCCACCATAACCCTGTCCATCACGGCTATGTGGAACATTGGCAAGACTGGCCTTGGTCGAGTGCTTCAAGATTCCTGCAGGAAGTTGGCAGGGATCGCGCAAAGGAGATTTGGGATGAATATCCGATTCTAGATTACGGAAAGAAGTGGGATAAATAGACGGCTGGAGGCCTGCCAAAGTAAGCAAACTAAAGTTTGTACTCTAAACGAGGGAACATATGACTAAGAAAATTAAACGCCGCGATTTCATACGTAACGGCGCCGTCGCGGGACTTACCATCGCATCCGCTCGTTCGGCGGCCGCGTTTCCAAACATTCTGGTTCAGGGCCCGGTAAAGCCGCTCGTGGTTGCATCCGCAAACGGCAACCGCTTCAAGAATGGCGGAACCATGACCTCGGTGCACAAGGCGTTCACGATGATCACCCAAGGCGCTGACGTGCTTGATGCCGTTATCGCCGGCGTGAACATCTGCGAGCTCGACCCACTCGACGACAGTGTCGGTTATGGAGGTCTACCTAACGCCGAAGGTGTCGTACAACTCGACTCATCCTGTATGCATGGACCGAAGAAGCGCGCCGGCGCAGTTGCCGCACTCGAAGGTGTGCGCACGCCTTCACTGGTGGCCCAGGCAGTCCTGGAGAATACGGATCACCATCTTATCGTCGGCAAGGGCGCGCAGATGTTTGCCCGCAACATGGGTTTCAAGATTGAGGACGATCTCAACACCGACAATTCGCGCCAAAAATGGTTGGAATGGAAACGCAGAATCGATCCGGAGCACTATCTCGATCCTAAGAAACGTGCCGATGCCGGGCGTCGAGCGGCTTTGGAAATGCTTGCACAAGGCCGGCTCAGAGAAGAAAACTTCCACGGCACGATCAATTGCAACGGGATCAATTCGAAGGGCGAGATTTGCGGGGTGACGACTACCAGCGGCCTCGCCTGGAAAATTCCCGGCCGGGTGGGCGACTCGCCTATTCTTGGCGCCGGCCTTTATGTTGACGGCGCAGTCGGCGCTGCCGGATCCACCGGTCGCGGCGAAGCTAATCTCTACAACCTTTGTTCATTCTTGATTGTGGAGGAGATGCGTCACGGCAAACATCCGAAAGATGCAGGCATGGAAGCGCTTCGACGAATCAAGGCTAATACTATCGAGAAGCGACTGCTGAACAGCAAAGGCAATCCAAACTTCGGCATTAGTTTCTACATCCTCGACGCGAAAGGACAGTTTGCCGGCGTAACAATGTATGAAGGCGGAACCTTCGCAATGTGCAACGACAGCGGTCCGCAGACGTTGAAGAGCGAATCTCTGCTGCAAGGGAAACCGAATGAGTGACCGGTAGCGCAAACTTTAGTTTGCGTTTTGCGTAGAGTTCACTCAAGCAGTTCAGAGTTCAAACTTTAGTTTGTCTTCGCTCCTAGGTCTACCAGTTCTAATAAGTGCAAGATTCTCTGACAACGAGCGCCAAGTTCAGACGACGCCGCAGGCCTGGGTGTCCCAAAAAAGACAAACTAAAGTTTGAACTCTGAACTGCT
>JALZOO010000090.1 GCA_030913905.1 Acidobacteriota bacterium | reverse complement strand
CCGCGCGCGGGCTACACAAAACAAAGCTTGATCACTTAATCAGATATTGATGAAGTCTATCGGACACTCAAATACTCATATGAAACGATGGTTCGCAATTTTTTGGTGTCTTCTGGGACTAGCGGCGACGACCAGCGCGCAGGACATCACGAAGCTGGAAAAGATCGGTCCGGTTGTTAGTTTCACAAAATCCGAGAAGGCCGTCGTTTTCAACTGCCAGGACAACTCCCAGGTTCAAGTCACAGTGCTCGCTCCCGATCTTGTGCGCATACGCGCGTCTTTCGCCAGACCGATTCCTGCTAAGGATCATTCGTGGGCGATAGCTAAGACTGATTGGACTACGCCGCGTTGGAGTCTGTCCGAAACGACTGGCGCCGTTCTCATCACGACTGACGAGATCGAAGTTGTCGTTCGTCGTTCCCCGCTGCTCATTGAATTTCGCGACGCGAAGACGCATTCCCTTATCAACGCTGATGAGCAGCCCATGGCCTACGATGCAAAGGGCCTGCTGAAGGAAATGATGTTTGACCCGCTGGCCGGAACTTTCGTTGCCGCAGCGAAGAAGGTTCGTTTCGATGAACACTTCTACGGCCTGGGAGAAAAGGCAGCGCGGCTCGATAAGCGTCGCAATTCGTTTGTTAACTGGAATTCCGACACGCCCGGATACACCGAAGGAAAAGATCCAATCTATCAGACCGTGCCCTTCTATACCGGCCTGCAAAACGGTAGCGCCTACGGCATCTTTTTCGACAACAGCTATCGCAGCTATTTTGATTTCGCCCGTTCGTCGCAGCAGCGCGTCTGGTTTGGCGCTGAAGGCGGCGAGCTGAACTACTACTTCTTCTACGGTCCCTCGCTAAAGAAGACTCTCAATCGCTACGCGGATCTCACCGGTCACATGCCGCTGCCGCCGTTGTGGGCCCTTGGTAATCAACAGAGTCGCTGGAGTTATTACCCTGACACGATGGTCGAGGAGGTCGTAAGCGAGTATCGCAAACGAGATCTGCCCCTGGATGTAATCCATCTCGATATTGATTACATGCAGGGCTATCGCGTTTTTACCTGGGACCGGGAGCGTTTTCAGAATCCTAAAGCACTGAGCGAGAAACTGGGGAAACAGGGTGTGAAGGTCATTACCATCGTGGATCCAGGGGTCAAGTATCAGCCGGTTCCAAAAAGCGCGGGTCAGATTACCTCAACCACTCCTGAACTCGAGTCACAGCAGCGGCGCTACTACGTGTTCGATACGGGCCTGGAAAAGAACTACTTTCAGCGGCGCGCAAATGGCGACTTGTTCATTCCCAAAGTCTGGCCCGGCGAAAGTGTCTTTGTTGATTACACACTTCCGGCGGCGCGCGAGTGGTGGGGCGGTTTGCATCGTGCCTATACCGACAATGGCGTGGCGGGAATCTGGACCGACATGAACGAGCCGTCGGACTTCGTCGATCAAACTGGCAAGAATCAGCTCGACGTCGTCAGTTACGACGAAGGCGAGAAGTCGACGCATGCGAAGAACCGCAACGTGTTTGCCCTCTTGATGGCCCGCGCGACCTACGAAGGACTTGAACGATTACAACCTAATCAGAGGCCTTATGTAATCACGCGCGCAGCGTACGCTGGAATCCAAAGATATTCGACCATGTGGACCGGCGATACAAACAGCACCTGGGAAGCGCTGGCATTGAATATTCCGATGTTCACCACGTTGGGTCTATCAGGTGAGCCTTTTGTTGGCAGCGATGTTGGCGGATTCATCGGTCGTGGCAATGGGGAGTTGCTGGTTCGCGCTTATCAAGTGAGTTTCCTGGCGCCTTTTTGCCGGAATCACAAAGTAATCGATGGCTACGATCAGGAACCCTGGCGCTTCGGTAAATACTACGAGGACATCATTCGCAAGTACCTGAAGCTGCGCTACCAGTTGCTGCCTTTTCTCTACACTACTCTGGAAGAGGCGCATCAAACCGGCGTGCCGCTGTTTCGCCCCCTGGTTCTCAATTACCAGGACGATCCGAATACTTACAATCTCGACGATGAGTTCATGATCGGGAACGATTTATTGGTGGCGCCGATAGTCAAACCGGATGTCACCCGGCGTTTGGTCTATCTGCCAAAGGGCACGTGGTACGACTACTGG
>JALZOO010000065.1 GCA_030913905.1 Acidobacteriota bacterium | reverse complement strand
GTCATCAGATACATATCGCTCCCTCGCAACAAGTACAGCCGACTGTCTCCGACATGGGCGACCACAGCAGAACCGTCATATATTGCAAGGGCAGTACAAGTGGTTCCCATTCCATTAAGATCCTCATTCGACGTTGAGTTCTCATAGATTTGCCGGTTGGCTTCTTGAAAAGCGACTTTGAGAGCTTCAGCCGGATTGTTTTCTTGTTCGTAGTAGGAACGACCAATAGTTTCTACCGCCAACTTGCTGGCCACCTCGCCTCCGGAGTGTCCGCCCATTCCATCGGCGATTATCACCAACGTACCCTTTTCTTCTAGTACCGCAGAATCGCTAGGAGTGTAGAAAATCCCCGCATCTTCATTGCGCTCGCGTACACCGCCGGTGTCTGTTATCAGCCTTACAGATATCTCAATTGATGCGTCTGAAGGATCAGCGGTCTGGTTTAGCAAAGTTCCACCTTCCCGATTATCTTCTCATTAATGTTCACTACTCGTCTCGGTAGGTCGCATCGTATACATCTTGGCCCGAGTTTGAGCAGTTACCTCAAAAGTATCGGGATAGGGTTCGAAGCCGTCCTGAACCAGCTTGATGTTAACGGTCTCACCAATACGCGCACTAATTGAGCAGGGAGTTTCCTCGACAAAACTACCCTCCCGGTAGACCCTAGCTTTGCCGCCGGTCACATCAATCGTGATTGTCTTGGATTCTCCTTTAACACTTGTTTGGCTAATAGGGACGACGCTTTCAGCTTGAGGTTCTGACTGTTCCGTTTGGGCAACGGAAGATGATGAGTTACTTGAGCTGAAGTAAAATCCAATCGCCACGACAAGTATCAAGATCGATGCGGCAATTCCCGCAACCAATCGCCTGTCGATGTTAGTTAATGCAATTCTGACAGTCCGACCGTGGGACCACTCTGTACCGCCAATCCCACTAAGACCCGGGTTGGTAACTAGGGTTCGCAGCCGCTGTGCGTCAGCCAGCAGATCGCGGGCGACGCGATAGCGATCACCGGGATTCTTACGCAGACATCGCGTAATAATCGTCGCGACGTCGCGGGGGACAGCGGGATTCAGAACCCCCGGAGGAGTATATTCCACCTTCTGAATTTTTTTGCACAACTCACCAATGGTAGTAGCCTCAAAAGGCACTCGTCCGACTGCCATCTCATATAAAAGGACGCCGAGTGCCCAAATATCAGATCGAGCATCGGCTACCCCGCCCATAAGTTGCTCGGGAGAGAGATATTCGAGTGTCCCGATCACACTTCCGGTTGCAGTTAATTGTTGGCTGGCTTCGCTCTTCGCAATGCCGAAGTCAAGCAGTTTTACTTCACCGGTAGAGCTGATCTTGATGTTGTTAGACTTGATGTCTCGGTGGACCACGCCGTTGCTATGTACGTAGTGAATGGCTTCAACGACAGCCTGGAAGATGTAAACAGTGTCGGCAAGTGGCATGGCACCACAGGGTCTTATTCGCTCGGACAGCGTTTGACCGTCAACGTATTCCATGATGATGCATGGTTGACCGTCTACTTCCGTGAAGTCATACAGAGTGGCAATGTTAGGGTGCCGCAGGCTGGACTGGATCCTTGCTTCGTTGAAGAACCGATCAAGAGAGTCATCGGAGTGAGAAGTATGCGTGAGAATTTTGACAGCGGCCCGACGACCAATCTTGGCGTGTTCAGCACAATAGACTTCCCCCATACCGCCTCGTCCCAGGAACTCTGTTATCCGGTATTGGCCAACGTTGGTATTGATCGGAAGTAAGCCCTGCATTTAGTCTGATCTCGAAGATCGGCCGTACTGTTTAAAACCGACGGTAGCTATTTGACGGGTGTTACCGACATTAATTCGATTCCATAACGAATTGGTACGGCAAGGTTAATTGTAGAGTCTGCAAGATTCTTGGAAACGTTAAAAATGCCAATAACGCGGGCGCGGTCGTCAAAAACAGGCGCACCATCGTAGCCTTGGTCAGCAGAATTAACAGTCAGTTGATAGGCATCACCGATCTTGCTATATACGCTGCGCCTCTTTGACCCGACGTCTTGGGTTCGAATTAACTTGCCGATATTCCCGGTGCTGATGCTAGGCTCGGGAATCTCACGCTTGGAGCTAGAAACGGAGAGGGTAGAGAACGGATAACCCATGACGAATACTGTTCCACCTTGCTTCACTGACTCGAGATTATCGTAAAGCTCAGCTTTGGGTAGTGTCCCAGGCAAGTCCACTTTGATCATCGCAACATCGTAATCATCAGAAGCCTTAACCTGCCGGGCATTATTTCCTTCCGTAGAACCAGGAAACGAAACCGTAAGACGGTCATTTCTACCGCTAAAACTGCCCTCTGGGATCTTGCTCTTCTTCTTGTCAAGTGAAAAAATCTCTTGCTTTGTTTCTGAGGGTATCCACTCGCCGAACTCTCGCTCCTCCTTAATATTCCGGATCTGCTTCACTGGTATCCCGCTGGGATCAACTAAGGTTCCGCGCAAAGCGTAATCGGGGATATCGAAGGGGGTTTCCCATGCTGCAGCTACGTGATGGCTGGTGAGAATGAAGCCGTCGTTGGAAACGACCACGCCTGATGCGTTGAAGTTGTCTCCTATAGACTTCTTGTTGTAATAACTCAGATTCTCGTTGTAAGTCAGTTTTGGTTCGATCTTACCGGGCAGTTGAATGTAAAGAAATCCATTCGCCAAATTCCATTCGTGATAAACCAAACCGCCTTTTGGGGAAATTAACTTCCAAGCGACTTCGATCTGCACAACGGTATTCTTACTTGTCTTGGCTACCGCAGTCGAATCAAGGGGAGCACTAGCGGCGCTCTTGCTCAGCTCCTGTTGCATTCGACTACTGCCGAGATATAAATAACCAGCGACCACTCCAAAACCAATTATGATTAACGCAAGCGCTACTCCTCCTAACATCATGTAACGTCGCCCCTCAGTCCTCTTGGTAATCGCGATGTTCTGCGAAATCATTCGCTCGACGGTTGCTTTGCCGACGGTTCCAGACGACGTACCACTCCCCGGGGTTCCGGTAATGACTGAGCGCGTGGACGGTGTGCCGAGGTCGACTTGCCTTGTCGAAGGAACCGTAGTTGCGCCCTGAATAGTGGGCGCTAGAGAATCTAATGCAGCCGAACGCGTGGCCTTTACGGTGTTTGCGGGTCTGGGCTCGAGGTCGAATTGGAGCTCTGGTCCGCCTGGGCCGAGTTGGATGTGGTCTCCCGGAGATATCCGTGCTGATCCAACAATTCTTTGCTTATTGAGATAGGTACCATTCCGACTGTTCAGATCGCTTACCACAAATTGCTCCGCATCATTCGGGTCGGCAGCAATCTTGGCGTGCTGACGGCCCACCAGGTCGTCGCGGTCTGGGTCATACTTAACGGTCGATGACGGATCCCGTCCGAGAATGATTTCGCTAAAGTGGTTAAGGGGAAATTCCTCTACCTGATTGGCTTTTGACCCGCTGAGATGGCGAACAACGATGCGTTGCATGGGGGGATCCTCCTATAGGAGTGGACTTCGAACGATGGATCGGGTTAAGGCGAAAACTGATGTACCTGCGATTAGTAGGCTAGCGGTGAGAATCCTGGCGTTGAGAACTCTGCCGCCTAACGCAGCGACCAGTTAAATAATGTCAGCTTGGGCGAGGTGATGATTTGGTTCCCAGGCCCCAAAATTCTTAGTGAAATGCGCGAGGTTCTAAAAACCACGTATGAAGACAATGAGTTAAGGAACTGAATAAAACGCCTCTGTTAAGGTGGCGCGCATTATACATTATCGGCAGATGCTCGCAAGGGAGAATCGGGGGTTAGTTTTTGGCGACCGCGACGTCCTTCTTCGCTTTGTTGATTACGGTGTTGTCGATCAGGCGCGTCTTGCCTACGTAAGCGGCCACGGCAATAAGTATCGGACGGTCGTCGAGCTTGTCCAGTTTTTCCAACGTTTCCGCATCGGAAATGCTGACGTAATCTACCCGTACGCGCGGCTCCGTCTCAATCGTGTTGCGCACCAGCTCCGCTATTTTCGCACCGTGACGTTCGCCCTTCTTGTAAGCTTCCTTTCCTTTCACCAGGGCGCGGTGAATTACCGAAGCCGACTCCTGTTCTTCAGCGCTCAAGTAGGTATTGCGCGACGAAATGGCGAGTCCTGAGTCCTCACGCACGGTTGGCAGCACAACGATTTCAGTATCGAAAGCCAAATCTCTGACCATGCGTTTGATGATCAAAGCCTGCTGAGCATCCTTCTGTCCGAAGAAGGTGAAGTCTGGGCGAATCGTATTCAAGAGAATCGCCACCACCGTGGTGACTCCCCGAAAGTGGCCCGGCCGCGCCGCACCTTCCAAATGATCAGACAGCCCTTCGACATTGACGTAAGTCGCAAAATCCTTTGGATAAATCTCCTCCGCCGCCGGCGCGAAAATGTAGTCCACGTTGTAATCAGTCAGCAGTGCAGTGTCTTTGGTGAGATCGCGCGGATAGTGTTCGTAGTCTTCGCTTGGTCCAAACTGGGTGGGATTCACGAACACGGAAACCACCACCACATCACACATCCCGCGCGCTTCTCTGACGAGACTAAGGTGCCCTTCATGCAAGGCGCCCATCGTTGGCACCAGCCCAACCGTGCGGTCCTGTTCGCGGCGAATTTTGCGCGCGACGGAACTCATACGCTGGCGGCGATTGATAATCTCCATAGTTTATTAGGGAAAACTCAGGACTTCCTGATTTTGGACTCGTTAGCCGGCGACTCCTGCGCAGTCGTGGTGATTTTGAGTTCGTCAGCGGCTTCCTTAGGCAGCGGGTACGACTCATCATCAGAAGGATAACTT
The DNA here is from genome assembly GCA_030913905.1 of Acidobacteriota bacterium. Classification (GTDB taxonomy): domain Bacteria; phylum Acidobacteriota; class Blastocatellia; order Pyrinomonadales; family Pyrinomonadaceae; genus PSRF01. The sequence goes on along the minus strand of JALZOO010000065.1, from coordinate 5,337 downwards.
CCGTTGCGCACGTCTTCCGCATAACGGCTGACAGCATCGGTTATTACTTCGTTGAGATTTGCGTAAGGTCGAACAAAACGCGCCAGTTTTCCAAATGACAAACCAAGCATGTCATGCAGAACGAGCACTTGAATGTCGCAGTGAACACCGGCGCCAATTCCGATAGTGGGTATGCTGACGCTTTCGGTAATGAGTTTCGCAATCTCGCGTGGTACGACTTCAAGAACGATCGCAAAGGCACCGGCATCTTCCATGGCCCGCGCGTCGTCAAGTAACTGTCGCGCTGAATCCGCGGTTTTTCCCTGCACCCGATAAGCGCCGAGTTTGTTAATCGACTGAGGCGTCAATCCGATGTGGCCCATGACGGCAATCTCTTCATCAACCAGACGCTTCACGAGGGCCACGCGTTTGTGCCCACCTTCGAGTTTGACGGCTTCAGCACCACCCTCTTTAACAAGCCGCAGCGCATTCTTCACCGCGTCGTCGGCGCCGGTATGAAATGAACCGTACGGCATATCTGCGACGAGCAGGGCACGCTGCACGGCCCGACGCACCGCTTTAAGGTGAATCAGAATTTCGTCGAGCGTAACCGGCACCGTATTGCCATAGCCCAAGACCACGTTTCCCAGGCTGTCGCCGACGAGGATGATGTCAATCCCCGCCTCATCGACAATACGCGCGGTCGGAAAATCGTAGGCCGTCAGGCAGACCAGCCGCTCGCCACGTTGTTTGCTGGCCTTCAATGAAGGCGCGTTTACCTTTTCGGGACGTTCGGGCTTCAGATAGGGCATATTTGGGCTCTCTGGCCGCGCTTAATTGGGGCCGATTGGACTGCCAGATACCGGCTTGGTTCGTAGCTTTGAAAGGGATGTTAGCAAGTGGGGGGCATTATACCGAGAAAACGAATTCTTGTAACGCAAACTGTTAGTTTGCGACGGTTTCTGCGGTTAGGACGCAGGAGGTTCAAGGTTCAACCTTTAGGTTGCTGACCCTGGAAAAGCAAGCTAAAGCTTGACCTTCAAAACTCCGGTCGCCACGGTTTAACCTCTGAATCGTCATCGAGTGTTTCAAGTAACTGCGCCACCGTCTTATTGAGTATGGGATGCACGACCTGGGGCGCTATCTCAGCCAGCGGAACGAGAACGAAGCGGCGATTGTGCAATCGCGGATGGGGCAGCCTCAGAAACTCTGTGTCGCTCGTCGCGCCGCCGTAAAGAAGAAGGTCGAGATCGATTACGCGTGGCCTTTTTACAGCTTCGCGCGTACGCCCTAATGACTGCTCGACTCGCAGCAGTCGCGCCATGACTTCTTCTGGGGCGGGAAGGGTGTCGCCGCGCAACTCGGCAACCAGATTAAGGAAGAATGGTTGATCCAAGCTGTCGACCGGTTCCGTTTCAAAAACGCGTGAAAGTCGAACGACGTTAAGGCCGGCGTCAATCATGCCGCGTACTCCGAGCAATAGATTGCCGGCCCGATCGCCGAGATTCGATCCCAGACTCACATAAGCGTTAGGATTTAGCATTTACACAAGCAGCGAACAACTACCTAATATTGTTAGTATGCTGATTATCGACTATGTCGCAACTTACCACACTCATCTGGCTGAAATGGCGTCTGTTCCGTAATTCACTTCGGACGTCCAAAGCAGTCGCGAATCGGATCGCCTCAGTGGTGGGAATGCTCGCCGCAGTCGCTCTGGCTCTGCTGATTGCGATGGGCCTGGGCATCGTCGCCTACGCATTGACTTCGCCGGACATTGGTTTGCAAACGATTGCGAATAAGAGTTCCCGAGGCGCACGCACAATCCCTTCGGCAGAGTTCATCTTCTTTTCCATTTTTTCCATGGCCTATCTACTCTGGGCCACCTTGCCGTTAAGCATCGGCAGTAGCCGCCAATTTGATCCGGGAAACCTACTCTTGTACCCGATCAGTTTGCGACGACTGTTTGCCCTGGACCTCCTCAGCGAATTTGCAAGTCTACAGTCGATATTTGCCATACCCACGATCCTGGCTATCGGCGTAGGCGCAGGACTCGCGCAAGGTCAGATATGGCGTGGACTGCTAATAGGTATCGTCGCAGTCGTCTTTGGAGTGGCCTTGTCGAAATGGGTTTCGACTTCAATTGGTTCGTTAATCCGGAAGAGGCGCACTCGGGGCGAAACTCTGCTGGCGCTAATCGGCGCCGCGGCCGGTTTGGGAGGAATTGTATTTGCTCAAATCGCTCCCGCGGTCCTTCGACATCAGGAATCCGTTTCTGCGTTGCGTTGGACACCGCCGGGCGCAGTGGCGTTTGCGCTGACTGATGGTTTGCGGACTGGTGGACCGACTAGGTTTGCACTGACTTTAATCCTCCTCGTCGCCTACACAGTGATTCTGGTTCTGTTTACGTACTGGTTAGCGAGGCGCGCCGCCTTCGGAAGCGGCGGATCGAGAAAGCGGCGCGAGACCCCGGCGACAACGGCCGATACCGACATTTACACTGGCTGGCAAATCCCTTTCTTCTCGCCGGCGCTCTCCGCAGTTGTTGAGAAAGAACTTCGCTATGCGATGCGGAATGCTCAACTTCGGATGATGGCTCTTATGCCGCTGATCTTGATTGGGTTGCGACTCATGAACCGTAGAAGATTTGGTCCGGAGGAGATCGATTCAGGCGGTGCGCCGCTGGTTACCGAGTTATTAACGTATGGGCACGGATTAATGGCCACTGGCGGCATACTCTACGTCTTCCTGATTCTCAGTGGTATGTCGTGTAATCTGTTTGCTTTTGAACATGCCGGCATGCGCGCTCTGGTACTCTCGCCCATCGATCGGAAAACCATTCTGCTCGGAAAAAATATCGTGGTTTGGATCCTTGCGTTCGTATTGTCGGCCGCGCTGCTTGCGGTCAACGAACTGGTGTTTGGAGATCTCACGCCATTGTCGTTGCTGTTTGGCCTGCTTAGCTTTTTCGTTTACGCGGCGTTGATGTCGGTAATGGGAAACTGGCTGTCGATTCGTTTTCCCAAGCGTATGAAAATGGGCTCGCGCATGAACGTCTCCGGTGTGGTAGGCCTGCTCTTAATACCAATGATTTTGCTGCTAGCGCTGCCGCCTTTAGCGGCCGTAGCCGCAGGTTATGTGGCGCAGAGTCTGCTAATTGAGTATGTTACACTCACTGTTCTCGCGGCCCTTTCAGTTGGTTTCTATGCAATGCTGATTGCGACCCAGGGAGAGTCTCTCCAACAGCGGGAACAGGCAATACTGGAGGCTGTCAACGATCCAGGTAACGATTGACAGAACCCATTGACAACTTTATTCCAGCGATGTCGTAGGTAGGACATCCGGGCGGGCAGGTTCTTTAGAGACCAGACTTGAGATTGCAGCTCTCAGAAGGTCTCAGAGCTCAGACCTTCTAATCTGAGATTTGAGATCTCAGATCTCAAAAGACCAGGCGGCCCCGCCAATACAAAAATGGCTCGCAGAAAATTTCGCAGCAACCAGCGGCACGAACCCGCCACCGAGCGTTCCTTTCAGGAATACTATCTTTCAACTCCAGCTCCGCAAACGTCCCGGATCGAACTGCTGCGCTTGATTCGCGGCGGCGAAGATACCTTTCTCGAACTAAAAGTAAAACTTTCAAACCCTGAGAAAATTGCGCAGGAGATCGTTGCCCTGGCAAACACGGGCGGCGGTGTCATTGTGTTTGGGGTAAGCGACCAACTACGTATCGAGGGCGTTGACGATCCGGAGAGCGTGCAGGACGAGCTGGTTCGGATATGTCGGGAAGACATCGAGCCGCCGCTTTTTCCGTTTATCGATCGCATCGCTTTCGATAGCGGGCGGCGGATTGTCGCGCTCGACGTGGAAGGGAAGCGCAGACCTTATCGCACTCGCGACGGCCGGTTTTACCTGCGCGTGGGTGCCGACAAACTCGAGGCCACGCATGAAGAAGTCTCCTCACTCTTCGATGAAGCGCGCCCGCTAAGATTCGAAAACTTGCCGGCGCTCGGGGCCACGATTGCGGACATCGACGAGGCGCATCTGTGGACTTTTCTACGGGAGTTTGACAACGAAGCCTTCGACCGCGCTAGTGCAACTGGTTACCCCACTAACGAGTTGCTTCAGCGCGATCTCCTGCTGGCAACAGAATATCGCGGGGACGTGGTTCCCACTGTAGGAGGATTGCTTCTCTTTGGACGTGACGAGAGGGTCGCTGACTTGCTGCCGCGTTCTGCAATTTCCGTTACACGCTACGCAGGAGATTCGCCCCAGTCTCCAGTAGTTGAACAGCTAACTATCACGGGTCATCTGCTGACGCTCTACGAATCGACGCTGCGGTTTGTTGGCAGGTACTGCGATTTGTGGGATGCGCGTCCGAAGAAGTTTCCGGCTGCTGATGTGGAAAGCCCAGTGGCGGCACGCGCAAATTATCACCGCGCGTGTGTTGCCGAGGCGGTCACGAATCTAATTGTTCATCGCGATCTTGTTCTTCGCGACCAATCGACGCGAGTAAATATTTTCGACCACTCGATTGAATTCATTAACCCGCGGCGAACGGCAGGCTTTTCACCCGTAGCACTAAAAGCTATTCGCTATGGAGTGCCACAGCGCTTGAACCCGCAGTTGGCCGCAATTTTTTCGAATGCAGGCTATGGCGTGAAAGTGCCAAGTGGTGGCTTACCGATGCTCATGCGCGAGGCGGGCCGTTTTTCTGATCGGCGACCCGAGATTGCGGCATTCAATGATGAGTTCCGTCTTCGCATCTACGGAAGCTAGGCCAGCGGCAGGAAGCAGCGGCAGGAAGCAGGAGTAGCGGACCGTGTTAGGTCTTCGATTTTTCATTGATAAGAAGTCTCTAAGTTCGAACTTCCTGCTCCTGCCTCCTGCTCCTGCTTCCTGCACCTGCCTCCTGCTCCTGAGGTATGCCTCCACAAACTCCGGATCGCGTCGCTGTAAACTCTCGCGATCCACTTTCCCACTGCGCGTCATCAACACATACGCCAGCTCAATCGGATCGAGTTGCATGTAGTCCCGCGCGTGCTCAAACCAAACCATGCTGTCCTCGGCCGCCGCCTGATACTCTTCGATGACCGGCTTGCGCACCCTTTCGAATTCCTCCAAAGCTGATTTCACATTCGCCCCACCGCTGAAGCAGTCCCTTAGTGCGATTGCGTCCTCGAATGCCAGTTTGGTGCCGGAACCAATTGAAAAATGCGCCGTGTGCAGCGCGTCACCGAGCATGACCACGTTCTCGTTGCGCCACTGAGCGTTCTTTACCAGCAGGAAGTTAAGCCACTTGGAATTGTTGGAAAGCAGCGAATGACCTTCGAGGTCCGGTTTAAATACTGTTTCCAGAAA
>JALZOO010000193.1 GCA_030913905.1 Acidobacteriota bacterium | reverse complement strand
ACATTGTAGAATACCGCTTCGAAGGGCGACCGCTCGGAAAGACCGCAGAGGGATTTTAGCGGTCTCACGAGGTCGCCCAAATTAGTGTGGCGCTACCTTACGACTAAGTCTAAGAATACGATTTATGTAAACTGGCCTCGTTATTCAAATCTCTTCGGTTAAAGACAAACACACTGAAGTGTTGACCGACGAACTGATCCGCATCGGCAGTTGCGATGATTGTGGTTTGCGTTTGCGTCTGTCTGACATGCCGCCAGGCACGAGGGGTGATGCGGCGGTGTTGGAACTGTCGCGTGCTAATGGCTCTTACCGCATAACCGGTTTTGAATCGTCGCTTGGACTCACGCACAACGGAAAGCCGCTGGAGAAAGACAGTACCATCGCCGACGGCGACGAGGTCGGCATTCAAAACTCAAAGCTGTCGCTGCAATTCTTTCCGATTCGTTCGTTACCGGCTGTTATCAGTCCTTCGGCCAGAGATACCCATTTAGCGCCATTTATTGAACAGGCTGCTATCGAATCGGCCGCGACAGCTCGACGCGACGATGCCAAGGTTTTCCTGCGCGAGTTTACGCGCGAGTTGGTTCGCGAAATTAATCCGAGTACGAAACTGGTTACATTGGCCATTGCGCTGGCGCTGGTTGGCGGAATTCTCTATATCGGATTCTCGATGTTCAAGGAACTGCAGCGCACGCGCCGCCTGATAGATGACCAACGCGCTCAACTCGAGCAGTCGCAGAAGCAGGCAGCGCAGATGAACCAGACGCTGGCCGATAACGTCCGCTCAAACAAAGAAATTCGCGATAGTCTCTCGTTAGCCGTGAAGCTGCGGAGTGATTTTGGCAGTGGCGTTTGCCTGATCGCGGGGTCGTTCTATTTTGTCGAGGCAGGGACGGGTCGCCCTCTGCGTTATTCCGAAGCGCAGATGACGGAGAGCGGGGGAAATGTACAGAGCTCAGGCGAGCCGACTACGTTGACGCCGGAAGGCAAAGGGACAGTGGCGGAGTATGAATTTGTTGGCAGTGGCTTTTACGTGGGTGATGGATTTGTCATGACCAACCGCCACATTGCTCAACCATGGCTGGCAGACGATCGAGCGCAGAGTTTGAGCAGCAGCGTTAGAGGACAGCCGCGTCTGAAGAAACTAAATGCTTACTTTCCCGATCACCCCCAGGCAATGCCGCTCAAGTTCAAAGCGGCAGGCAGTCGCGACGATCTCGCCGTTTGCCTGCTGGACGTTAAAGACCTGCCGACTGACATCCCGGTTTTACCGCTCGAGACCGATAAAGATGCGGTTGCAGTTGGTAAGACTGTGGTCATGATGGGTTACCCGTCGGGCCCCGATCGTTTGCTCGCGCTGCTTGACGATTCGGAATCGCGTGGCATACAGCAACGTTACGGATCGCTGGACGCGCTGCTTGGCTACCTGGCAGAGACACGGCGCATTCAGCCGTTAACAACCCAGGGCAACATTACCGATCTCGACGTTAGGCGAATTGCCTACGACGCTCGGACTGCGGAAGGCGGCTCGGGCGCGCCTGTGTTTGGACCCACGGGCCGAGTCATTGGTGTAAACTTTGCGGTGTTTACGGCAAATCAGGCATCGAATTTTGCTGTCCCGATTCCTTATGCAATCACGCTTCTTGAGCGAACGGGCTGGAAGTTTCCGGTTGAAAAGGATGCTAAAGACGGCGAAGGCTCTTCCCCTCCCCAAAAATAAAACCCAAAACTGTGAGGCTGCCGGTTCTTTATGTTTCGGTTTACGAGTTAGGGTGTGCGATTTTGCCAACATAGTGCGCAGGTCTTTCTCGAGTCATGGACCAAAATGGAAAATGACTGAATATTTCAGGGATGTTATATTGACACCATAACGGTCTGATGGGCGGCATGGTGATTGCCACTTCGGCATTGGCAATAGACCAGTTAACGAATCGACCGGATTCATGGCGGTTGGTCGCGACAAGACAGCGCAGTAAGATCACACCATTCGAAGGAAGAGCACAGGTTTGAAAATAATTGGGGGATACCGGAAGATGCGCCTACGCCCAGGCAGAGCTCACCGAATCACGATCCGTCTCGTAGTTTTTTTCATCCTCGTCTCATTCTTTCCTTCGCTTCGGACCAGCGTCCAGGGACAGGCCGAAAGCAACTCCAGCCCCAGGGTTTCCAACGACATCTTTCGGCTCGAACGCGTCCCAGTGGAAGGCGGCGCCGAATTAATAACTATTCACGCGCGGTTCAGCGGAATCGAAGCACCAGAGCAACAGGAATGGGTTCCGGTAGTCACCGTGTTGCGCGACACACTTGGCGATCTTAGTCCCGAAAATGACAGGCTCCGTTACGTTTGGCCCTTAACTTACACGCGCCCAACGATGTGGCAGCGCGTTTCCGGCGCCATCCCTTTCTTATACAAGCGGGTGGGTAACAAGAAACGCGTAGGCGACAAAGCGCCTCCCCCGGTGCTCGATCTGGCCGCTCCTGATCGCGATCTATGGAACAACATCTTCCTGACGGCTCTCCAAACTTTGCTTCTCGATCCCTACGGTATGCCGGTTAAGGCCTCGAGCCGTTCTTATCAACAGAATATCTCCGACTATCGCAAGTCACATGTCATTCGAGCGCTCTCCTTGTTGTCGCTCTATGAGGCGCTGGATGGGCCACCGGCTTTTTCCGAATCCGAAATGGGTGAAATCCAGGCCCGGCTTCAGCTTACTGACAAAACTTTTGGCGGCATCGTCGATAGTCTGCGACTCCAGGGTTACTACCAGCAGAAAATGACTCAAGAACTCGACGAGCGGGGCCACAACTGGGAATTGCTGCGGCAACGTGCGGAGGCTGAGTCGCTCTATTTCGAGCCACTGCAGATGCCTGACGGCAGTTCCACACACGCCATTGTGTGGGTTTCAAAAGCAGACTTGAACGCGCAACGCGGACGGAGCTACGTCAAACGATTCTTGAACATCGACAATCCGTGGAAAGACAAACGACTCCTGCAGTGGCGGGGCTACGTCGAGACCCGCTACTTGGATTCGGAGAATCGTCAAGTTTCTCCAGACGCGGCGGGAGCGCGGCAAGTCGAAATGATTCCTTTGGCGCTCTACGGACTGGATCATCCAAAGATTCCTGTGCTGCTGGTCGATTTCCGCGATGGATTGAATCCGAAGAAGCGGGAAATGTCGCGCCGGGTATTGCAGGACGTGACCCGGAACGTGTTGGCCGTTTCGAAGTTTGGCGACCCTGCATACTTCCTCGGCCGCACGGTTTTTGACTTCGTTACCGGCCGTCGCGGAATGGACATCAATCAGCCTTCACGGTTGCGCACATACTCGCAACTCAAACTCTTGCTCTCGCTTGATCAATCGCTGAGTCCCGACTTGCGAGAAGAAATAGGCCAACGGCTGGAAAAGGTTTCTCTGAATCCGCTGGAGAACGATCTGGAGACTGAGGCTAAAGTTGCCCGGCAGCAATACGCTGCGCTGCTTTCATACGCCAAGTCTCCGGATGGATTGCCGGCGAAACTTGATCGCGACCGACGGGCCGAACTGGTTCCGCTGGAGCATGGCAAAGTTGAACGCGTGCTGTTTCGGCTCGGCAACATCTTTAGCTTCGGGAAATACGTCCACCGAGAGAAAGCGGCGCCTGAAGTTGATGGCCAACTTGATATCTCGCGCCGGCTTGCCTACCACGTGCGTTTCCTGCGCGAAGTGGCCCAGTCCAGCGGGCGTATCGATGTCGTCTGGAATCTGGATGAGGTGAAGCGTTCCTTGCGATTCATTGCGGACCACGGTTCCGCGGCTGACTCAAAAGCGGTTAGCGCCACTGCGAAAATTTTCAATCGCACTGACGACGACGAGACGCGGCGCATTTGCCTTGAATCGTTATCCCGAATCAACAGTCCCAAGGCGCGGAAAGAATTGATCCGGATCTCGCAGCAGAAAGATCTGGCCCAGACCTGGAAAGACCTGATCGCTGTCTATCTCAGCGATCGCAAAGCTGAGGAACCCCTCTCGGCTTCAGCACCTAAACCTGCCACGCCTCGGCTCGAACAGCAATAAACATGCGGTGTTTCAGGCCTAACCGTGGGGGAATCAATCTTTGGCGAACGGCTTACCGACGCATTTGTCTGCACTTCGTTTTAATTAGCCTGCTCTTCCTGCTCCCAGCGCTTTCTTCCGGACAAACCAAACGCGTCGTGATCGTGAAGGTCGATGGGTTGCCGCCTGACCTGGTTGATCAGTTTGTGAACGAACGCGACCAGCGCACCGGCAAGAGCGAGCTTCCATGGATCGACCACATTTTCTACCAACGCGGCGCCCGACTTAAGAACTTCTATGTACGCGGCATGAGCCTGTCTGCGCCGTCATGGTCCACACTGGATACCGGCCAACATCTACAGATCAAGGGCAACGTAGAATTCGATCGCTACACGCTTCACACTTATGATTACCTCAACTTTATTCCGTTCTATTTCAAGAGTGCCGCACGAGCGCGCATAGATATGCCCGGAGTCGAAGTGCTTGACTCGGTACGGGTCCCATTACTGGTCGATGCTTTTCCTCACGAAGACCGGTACATAGGTTTTCAGCTTTACCAACGCGGGATGCGCTTCGCAACATTAAGAGAGGCGCTTCAGAAACACTTCCTAAAGCCTCCTCGCGAACTATTGGACGAGTGGACTCTGGGGATGGAGATGCGCACCCCATTTTACGATCAGATGGAACTGGAGTTGCGCGAGAAACTGAATAATCCGCGCGTCCGCTACCTTGATATTTACGTGGGTAATTTCGACCACGTGGCACACCATAATCGCGATCGGCAATCGCATCTGGTAGCAGTGCAGCAGATCGATGCCTTAATCGGCCGGATTTCCACCGCCATCCAGAAAGCCCCCCTCGCGGATGAAACCGCGTTAATCATGGTCTCCGATCACGGAGTTAATACCGACGAAAAAATCTATAGCCAGGGTTACAACCTGGTGAAGCTTCTTGGCAGCAGGAGTGGGGGCGGACACCATGTCGTCACTAAGCGCCGGCTGATGCTCGATTATTCCCTGAAAGGGATCAACTTCCTGGTTCCGCTGATTACGACTACGACTAATGATTCGTTTTATCTGAAGGGACAGAGCACGAACTATCCCACCGCCTTGCTCGACTTCGATGGAAACGAGCGTGCCTCAATACACCTGCGCGACAGCGATTTCAACTTGCTTCAGATTCTCTTGCAGCAATTACAGGACAACAAGCTCGCTCCCGCAGTACGGTCAGCAGCGACTGAAGCGTTTTTCGAGACCATTGAGGCTCGACGTTCTCAGTGGCTGAAAACAGTTGATGAGCTTGACGAAGAGCTCGTCGTTTTGCGCAAAAGGATTGAGGAACAGCGGAAGCTTTGGGAAGCGCAGCCGAAGAAATTTTCTTTGCCGGAAATCGAAGTCGGCCGCGATGACCAGAAAACCCGTATCTACGCACAACTCGAAAAGTGGACGACGCGGGAAAAGGAATATACCGAATACATCCGCACACTGCGTAACCTGCTGGCCTTGCTTCGCGAAAACTTCAAGCCCGCCACGGTGAAGATCGAGAACGTCATCGCGAAGCACGCGATGGGCGAGCGCAACTCGATTCATCAATTGCAAAACTACATCGCAGGCCCCTCACCAGGTGGCTTTGTTCTTAATGCCGACGGCTCGCTTAATACTGACAAGAGCTTTCTGCGAGTTGATTACTTCTCTCTGCTGAACAACGTCAGCATGAAAAACAATGTGCAGCCTTTGGTGTCCAACAAACCGATAGACATGATCGTTACGCGGATTTCCTCCGACCTCGTAAAGCCGCTGGTGCGTGAAAGCGTGCTGAGCCCTGACGTGGTTTTGGTCTACGGAGGCGTAGATAAGCAAGCATTGATTCTTGCCCGCGAAAATGACAAAGGCGTGCTGAGCTTTCGCTACCAACCCATAAAGAATGTTAAGCAAGCCGCTAACGGTGAAATTCATTTTGAACCTGCAAACTGGGAAGCCGGATTCCCGCTTCGCATCTTTGAAGATAACGACTTGGCGGTCCCCCCTGCCGAACGCGCAGCCTGGCTAAGCGAGTGGCATACGGATGAAGAGTGGCTGCGTGTCCTTCATAAGACAAAATACTCGAATGGCTTGGTCGGACTTCACGAAGAAATCGCGCGACACGCAATTGAGACGCTCTCCGACAAACCGGGACTCTCTAACGAAGAACGCTTGATGCGCCGTTTCCTTCGCCGTCAACGCGAGCTTATCGAAACTGATCTGTTGTTGGTGGCTAACGACCATTGGAATTTCGATGTACGCGGCTTTAATCCTGGCGGCAATCATGGTTCCTTCTTCCGTATTTCCACGCATTCAACCCTGATGATGGCCGGCGGCAGCAAGACAGGGATTCCGCAGGCCGCAATCATCGACGAACCCTACGACGCACTCAGCTTCGTTCCCACTGTGCTGGCGCTAACTGGAAATTTACGCGATGATAACAATCCCGTTTCATCACTGTGGGACAAGGGTTTTCGGCGCTTTCCCGGACGGCCAATTAAAGAAGTTTTGGCGAAACCATCCCACAAAATCGCCACAACCGGAGCAGCTACATCTCCTTGACGACTTCGGAACATCAGGTGGCCGACGAATGGCCTGACGAGTTGGACGAGCTCGAGGAGCAGGTAGA
>JALZOO010000189.1 GCA_030913905.1 Acidobacteriota bacterium | reverse complement strand
TCCGGTACCTCAATCCCGAGAATTGCGAGCGCCGCAGTCAACCTGCGCCGGGTGATGTTTGCCGCGCCGATCAACACCGCGCGTTTTGTCGCATCTTCCTCAGCGATTATTCGGTGCCGATGATAGAAGAGGTTGAAAGCTCGCGCGAGTGTAAAAGTATACTTTGCCAGGTTCGCGGGTTCCGCTGAGGCAGCGCACTGAGCTACCACTTCGTCGAGCCGCTCGGCAAGCATTACCAGAGACCAGACCTCGGTTCCCGCCTCGTCCGAAAGCACCTCAGAAATCTTCGCGTTGGTTTCGGAGCCAGCCGTCACCAATTCCTGGGCCTGCACCACCGACTCGTCGTCGAGTTTGCGAAAGATTGAATTCGCGCGCACGGCCGCATACTGACAGTAGGGACCAGTTTCACCTTCGAATGACAACGCCTCTTTGAAATCAAAAGCGATAACCGAATTTCGCGTGAACTTCAGAAGGAAATATCGCAGTGCTCCCACGGCGATTTGATGGGCAGTCGCTCGTTGTTCCTCAGTCGAAAGTTCGGCATGCCTCGATTCCACTTCACGCAGGGCGTCAGACTCAAGCCGGTCGATCAAATCGTCAGCCTTCACGCCCAAACCTTTGCGCCCGCTCATCTCAATAAATGGCCGCGCGCGATCTTCTTCCGCCAGTTCGATTCCAAGTTCCTCGCAAGCCGCTGGTGAAAGAGCCACCATTTCATAGCTGAGGTGTACGCTGGCGTCAGCGCCGATCTCGGGAACAACCGCCGCCACACCACGTGCGACGATTTCCTGTGGATATGACTGGCGCGAATCGATGACGTTGTAAACCTTTACGCCGCCGCCGAAATTCGGACGCGGGACCTCCGGCAATATTTCCGAGTTCGGCTCAGTCGTTGTGACCCAGGCGACGTGACCGTCGGGATAAGAGCGGAACGGTTTGTAATAAAAATCGAGTCCGAGTTGACCAAGTTTCCAAAGCTGGTAAGCGATGTCTTTGCCGGTGTAGGTGACCGTTCCATTCGATCGGACAATTATCTTGTCTGATTCGTGCTCATCGGTTCCGGTGTGGGATTCGAAAGGCATTACCCAACAACCAGCGTGTTTCCCCTCGGTTTCGTATTTGATGACCCCGGCCTGCTTCATCAACTCAAAGGCGCGCTCCCAGAAATGCAGGTGCAGAATGTCAGACTCGCGTGCCAGCAAATCGTAGCGAATAGTCAAACGCTCCATCGTGTCGAGGATGCACTCGACGTTACGCGTGGCAACGTAGTCGGCGAGTTCCGCCACGGGGCCGGTTCCTTCTTCGAGAGCGTGAAGAACTTCAGTTCGAAGTTTCAATCGCTCCGGATCAGGTTGAGCTTGTGCGTCTCCATTTCGATAAAAAAGCCCAACCTGTGTGTAGAGGTCCCAGCAGTAGTAATCAAACGAGCGATCCGCCGGAAGGGAACTGTCCAGCGCTTTGATTTGATCGAGATTCATCTTTTCGATGTGCATAAAACCGACCACGACGTCGGCAACCTGCACGCCCGTGTTGTCGATGTAGTTCTGAATCTCAACGCGTTCACCTGCAGCCAGCAGGATTCTTGCGAACGTGTCGCCGAGCACCGCATTGCGAACGTGGCCGATGTGTGCGGCTTTGTTTGGATTGATGCTCGTGTGCTCGACCATCTTCTTCGGCCGATCGAGTATTGCCTTGTCATCTGGTAGCGGCGGCTTGTCGGCGGCGAAGAAGGAAAGCAACTTTGGGCGGTCGAAGAAGATGTTGAGGTAACCGGCACCTGCAACCTCCACGCGAGCGACCTCGGGGCTGCTTTCCAACTTGGCCTTCAACTGTTCGGCAATTGAGCGCGGAGCGAGCTTGGTGCCAGTGCCTTGTTTGATGAGCTTGGCCAGCTCGAATGAGACAGGGAACGCGACGTCGCCGAGTTCCGGACGCGGCGGCGTCTCGGCGCTCAATTGTTCGAGCTCAACGCCAAACAACTCCAGCGCGGCTGCGCGCACCTGCTGTTTGAGTCGATCTTGTATTTCTACGAGCGTCACTTGGTCCTTGGGAGTGCGAAAAGTTGCTTCTACAAAAGCGCTGAGTATAGCTTACGGCGCTCGATTGCAGCGACTGAGCAGGCCCGGAGGGCCGAAAGTTAATAGCCACGCCCGTTAGGGCGTGGATCACGTGGCAGCTCGGATCATGCAGGCCTGAAGGGCCGACACTCTCAAAACCTCAGCTTCACACTTCAGTTCCAGAGGTACCGCTTGTCATACTCAATCCCATGTTTCTCAAGCAGTGTTATGAGCTCTTGCTTGAACGTTCGTTTCTCGTGATGCTTTTCCTGATTGGAAACGTATTGGATTACTCTTTCTTCATCCGATTTGCTTACACTAAAAGCTCCGTAGCCTTCTTGCCATGCGAAGTTCGACAGTCGCGAAGACGATTCATGAATCCAGCGCGAAGAATTGGCTTTCACTGCATTGACAAAATCCGCAATGCTTATCGTGGATGGCAACGAGGTATAGAGGTGAATGTGATCAAACATCCCTCCGGCCGAAATCAGTTTTGCATTCTTCTTATTCATTATTCCGCCGATATACGAGAAGAGATCCCCGCGCAGTTCTCGTTCAATCCACGGCTCGCGGCCTGCGGTGCTCCAGGTAAAGTGCACAAGTAAACTCAAATATTTTCCAGACATAGTTAGCCTCCTTAGTGCCGGCCCTTCGGGCCTTCGAGGAGAAACTAACACGCAAACCACGCCCTAACGGGCGTGGCTATTGACTACCGGCCCTTCGGGCCTTAGCAAGGGTTTTTGTACTATGAAAATGCCATCAAATGTGGGCGCCCCACTGATCAGAACAATCGGAGTCTTACCTCTCTCCAGGTTCCTTAACACATTTGCTTTTCGCTCTGTTACCATCCAACTCTCAATGCAGACAGTGCAAGCGCAACTAATCTCCGCGGAATTGCGAGAGCGGTTTCGGAGTGCCAGAAGTGTTCTGGTCCTGACTGGCGCCGGCGTTTCGGCGGAATCCGGAGTTCCAACGTTTCGCGGGGGTGGCAACACCGCCGTCTGGAAAGGAATGCCGTTCGACGTAATCTCATCGGCCGCAATGGTCGAACGGGATCTTCCTGCCGTGTGGGAATGGTTTGACTACCGCCGAAATTTGTTACAAGTGCTTCAGCCCAATCCAGCCCACATCGCAATCACCGAGTGGCAGGAGCGTTTTCCGCAATTGATCCTCGTAACTCAAAACATCGACGGGCTTCATCAAAAGGCAGGCGCGCGCGACGTGATTGAGTTGCATGGCAGTATATGGCGCTCCCGTTGTATCGGCTGTCAGACGCTATATGCGATCACGCCTGACGAGAAGCGCGCGGATCTTTGCGTTAACTGCGGCGATAACGTACGGCCTGACGTAGTGCTGTTTGGCGAGATGCTTCCTGCGGGTGCTTTCGAACGGGCCGCTGAGTCCGCGGCGGAGGCTGATCTCTGCTTCGTCGTGGGTACTTCGGCCATTGTGTATCCGGCGGCCAGTTTGCCGGAGATTGCCAAAGCTGCCGGCGCGTATGTTTGCGAAGTGAATCCCGAACGCACGCCGCTTTCAGAACTTTGTGATGAAGTGTTGACTGGAAAAGCCGGCGACGTGTTGCCTCTTTTTGGTAAATCGTAAATCGTGAATGGGTAGGACAGGCATTCGTGCCTGTATTCGCATGGTAGTCGTTACGGGAGTGCCAAAAAGATTTTCCATATATCATTTCCCATTGATCATTTGATCAGACTGGAAACAAGCAAACACAGTTTTTATCGATGAACAATGAGAAATGAGAATGATATATGGAAAATCTACATCGCTCGTTCTGCCACACATCTTTGCGCTAAGGAGAGACAGACAAGAATGTCTGTCCTACTATGAAAACCCTTTACTTCGACTGCTTCGCCGGGGCCAGTGGCGACATGATACTGGGAGCCATGGTCGGCGCCGGGGTCGATCCGCAACAACTCAAAGATCAAATCGCGCTGCTGGGCGTGCATGGGTACGAGATTGATTTTGAGACTGTCAATCGCTCCGGGATCAGCGCCACGTACGCTCGTGTGAAGACTGACCACGAGCATGCGCATCGTCATCTATCCGACATTCTGAAGATTATTTACGACTCACGGCTGGCCGACAGCGTCAAGCATCGCGCGGCAGAGATTTTTTCTCGGTTGGGAGAAGCGGAATCGAAGGTGCACAACTTACCGATTGAGAAAATACATTTTCACGAAGTTGGAGCGCTGGATTCGATCATCGACGTCGTCGGCGCGGCAATCTGTTTCGAGCTGCTGGGAATTGAGAGATTCGTCTCTTCCGCGCTGCATGTGGGCAGCGGGACGGTAGAAATGGATCACGGCCGTTTTCCGGTTCCGCCTCCGGCAGTTGCCGAATTGCTAAAGGACGTTCCGTTTTATTCAACGGATGTAACCGGCGAGTTATTGACGCCGACAGGTGCGGCAATTATCAAGACCGTCTGCCACGCTTACGGTCCTTTGCCAGAGATGAAACTTACAAGCACGGGTTACGGCGCCGGTACCCGCGACTACGAAAAATTTCCCAACGTGCTGCGCGTCATGATTGGTGAAACCGAGGCTAACGCGACAGTCGAACAGCGCCTTCTGGTGTTGGAAACCAATATTGATGACATGTCGCCGCAGTTGTTTGGACACGTAATGGAGCGAGCTTTCGATCTCGGCGCTCTTGATTGTTACGTTACGCCTATCCAGATGAAGAAAAGCCGGCCGAGTATTTTGCTGACCCTTCTTTGCCGGCCGGACGAGCGCGAGAAATTCATGCAGTTGCTCTTTACCGAAACCACCACGCTGGGCATTCGCAGTTACGAAGTTGACCGTCACGCGCTGGAGCGTGAAACTGTCAAGGTGGAAACGCAGTATGGGCCAGTCAATGTTAAAGTAGCGCGGCTGGGCGATTCGATAGTTAATGTGATGCCGGAGTACGACGATTGTCGCCGGGCAGCGCGGGAAGCAAACGTCCCGTTGCGGGTTGTTCAAGAGGCAGCGCGAGCCGCTTTCAAAGAGGCCTGAAAACGAATGCTGTGCGTTACGGGAGCCGGGAGGTTTTAGTTGGCCACGAAGTTTTCTGAAGAAAAACAGAATCAAGAAGCAGCGGAGAAGAAGCTACCTCCGGTTGATAAGGATTTGATTGCGCAGGGCGTGCGGATGATTCTGGAGGGATTGGGTGAGAACCCGGAGCGGCCGGGTTTACTCGAGACTCCCCAGCGCGTGGCGGAGATGTTTACGGAGCTGACGTCCGGAATGCGTGAGGATCCAAACCAGCACGTAGTGCCGCTGCCGGGCGATAAACACGATGAGATGGTGATCGTTAAGGACATCAGCATCGCGTCGATGTGTGAACACCACCTGGCGCCGTTCGTTGGCAAGTGTCACATCGCCTACATTCCAAAGGACGGACGCATCCTGGGTATCTCGAAATTGGCGCGTCTGGCTGAAACGTTCTCGCGACGCCTGCAACTACAGGAACGTCTGACCACGGACATTGCGAACACGCTGTTTGAAGGTTTGAAGCCGATCGGTGTCATGGTGGTAATCGAAGCGGCACACACTTGTATGACGTTGAGAGGCGTCAGAAAGGCCGATGCGAAAACCGTGACGTCAGCTGTGTTGGGTGGTTTCCGCACCGATCCACGGACGAGAGCGGAGGCGATGTCTCTGATTACCGGAGAGCTATAGTTGCCGGTGGAGAGCGATAGACTTGTAAATCGTGAATCGTGAATCGTGAATCGTAAATAGTGTTCACCCTGAATAGCCGCTGTCACCCTCTAACGATCCGCTGAGGAGAACAGCATGCGACCCCATGAAAGACTAGATGTTTGGAAGAAAGCCATTGAATTTGTCGTAGATGTCTACAGGGCGACCGAGAGTTTCCCAAAAGATGAACGCTTTGCGCTGACGTCGCAACTTCGAAGGGCAGCCGTTTCAATTCCTGCGAATATTGCTGAAGGTGCAGGTCGAAAGTCTGATAAAGGAGTTTGGGTACTTCCTTTCGAACTCGCAAGGATCGGCCAGCGAGGTAGAAACGGAGCTATTGATCGCAAGCAGATTAAAGTACATCGAAGAACCGAAGTATCTGGCTTTGCGATCTTCGCTTGATGACATCGGACGGATGCTCACGGGCCTTTGCCAGCACGTAGCGAGCAAGGTCAAGTAAGTTCAGCCCGGTTTTTAATAATAGGTTTGAAATGCGAGGCTTCTTCGCTTGAAGACGCCGCGAAGCCTAACGCTGTGCCGATGGTTGATGCCTAACTATTTACGATTCACGATTTACGATTTACATTTTCAATGCCCTTCTACATAACCACTCCAATCTTCTACGCGAACACGCTTCCGCATCTGGGCCATCTCTACGTGATGATTGTGGCCGACGCGGTTGCGCGCCAAAAACGCCAGCAGGGAATTGAAACC
>JALZOO010000014.1 GCA_030913905.1 Acidobacteriota bacterium | reverse complement strand
TTATCGAGCCAGGAATTCCGGAGGAGACGATTATCGCTTTTACACTGAGGACATGCACTCCAAAGCGTCGAAACAGTTTTCGCTCGAGACCAGCATGCGCCACGCCTTGAGCAATGAGGAGTTTGTGTTGCACTACCAGCCTCAGCTGGCCGTTGATTCCTTGAAGATCACCGGGGTCGAGGCATTGGTCAGGTGGCAACATCCACAACTCGGACTGTTGCCGCCCGCAGAATTTATTGGTCTGGCTGAGGACAACGGATTAATACTGCCGATCGGCGAGTGGGTCTTGCGCACAGCCTGCAGGCAGAATCGCGAGTGGCAGCAAAAAGGCTTTACGCCCATGCGCATGGGGGTCAACGTTTCAGCCCGACAATTTCAACAGCGACACCTGGCGGAGAATGTCCTCGAGATTCTGGAACAGACGGGACTCGCGCCCGAATATCTTGATTTGGAATTGACGGAGAGCTCAATCATGAGCAAAGCGCAAGCGAGCATCGATGTACTAACCAAGCTCAAAGCCATGGGCGTCACCATTTCAATCGACGATTTTGGCACCGGCTTTTCTTCGCTTTCCTATTTGAAGCGGCTCCCGATTGACGCCCTGAAAATCGACCGTTCGTTCATTCGCGACTTAACCACGGACCCTGACGATGCCGCGCTGGTAATGGCGATCGTAACTCTCGCGCACAATCTCAACCTGGAAGTCATCGCCGAAGGCGTAGAGACGGATGAGCAGTTGAGGTTTTTGCGCTTGCTGCGCTGTGACGAGGTGCAGGGTTATCTCTTCAGCAAGCCGTTGCCGGCCGAGGAATTGGAGCAGGTGCTGGCATTGGGCCCTGGAGAACTTCTGTCGAGGACAGCCGTTCACGTTTGAAGGGTATTGATTGAGCCCGCGAAGCGCGGCGATAGCGTAAAGCCTGGGGTGGAGCGCAGCGGAACCCCAGGAGCCGTTGGGCATACAAAGCAAGAACCCGCGAAGCGGGTGACAGTCACATCGTGAGTTGATTGCAGCCTTGGCGCTATCGCACGCTTCGCGCGCTCGGTTGATTACCTGTCGTTATCCTGGGGTTCCGCTTCGCTCCACCCCAGGCTTTATGCCTTCACCCGCTTCGCGGGTTTAAGAATATTTGTTCAGAGCTTCTTTAGTTAGCAGTAGCCTGGTGGGCCAACATTCTATGCAAGCACTCGTAATAGACGACGATCCTCAAATGCGGACCTTCGTCAGCTCCGTACTTCGAGATGAAGGTTGGGAGTTAACCGAGGCAGCATCGGCCGAGCAAGCGTTTGAGTTGATGAGCGAACACGACTGGCCGGTGGTTTTCTGCGATGTGGTATTGGGCGGGGCAGACGGTTTCAGTGTGCTCAAGCGGTTCAAAGCGGAACAGCCCGGAGCCAAGGTTGTGCTCATGACGGGAGATGGAAATGCATCCGGCGCGTTGGATGCAACGGCCTTTGGAGCGTACGACTACTTACTCAAGCCGTTTGGCCCCGATGAACTGCAATTACTTTCGCGAGCGTTGCGCGAGCAACTGCCAACGCGCCCGTCGCGCAGCTTGCGCGCGCCTCTGGCAACTACAGGTTACCAGCCCGACCTCGGCTTGCTGGGAAGAAGCGAAGCTTTCATAGGAGTAATGAAACAGGTGGGCCGAGTAGCCTCTACGAATTTGCCGGTGCTGTTGACCGGTGAATCGGGCACCGGAAAAGAAGTGGTTGCATCGTCGTTACACAGTCACAGTAGTCGAGCCGAACATCCGTTTGTCGCCGTAAATTGTGGCGCCATATCCGCCGAGTTGATCGAATCGGAGTTGTTTGGTCACGTGAAGGGCTCGTTTACCGGAGCCGACCGCGACCGCCGCGGACTATGGGAAGAGGCTGATAACGGGACCATCTTTCTTGACGAGATAACTGAAACAACGCCGGCTTTCCAGGTGAAACTCTTGCGCGCTTTGCAGCAAGGCGAAATCAGACGCGTCGGTTCGAATCAAACACAACGCGTTGACGTGCGCGTAATCGCGGCGAGCAACCGCAATGTCGAAGAAGAAGTAGAGGTGGGTCGATTTCGCAAGGATCTGTTTTATCGTTTGAATGGGGTTTCAATAGTGCTGCCTCCGTTGCGCGAGCGTAAGGAAGACATTCTGTTGCTGGCGAAGAGTTTTGCCGACCGTGTCTACACCTTGAGTCCTCAGGTGAAGTTCTCTCTGGAAGCTCTCCGGTTGTTGGAAGACTATCCCTGGCCGGGGAACATTCGCGAATTGGAAAATGCCGTAGTGAGAGCGACGGCGATCTGCGACGGCACCATTCGTGTGAAGGACTTGCCCGAGCGGATCCAGCAACATAGGAATCTTCCGGCGCAAGATCACAGGACACCGGATATTGGAGAACCGTCTCCACCGGTCGCAGAAGACTGGTGCTCACTCTCGGTGATCGAAGGCCGCCACGTCGAGAAAGTGCTCGCGCACACACGTGGGAATAAGCAGGCAGCAGCCCGTATTCTGGATGTCGATCGCAAGACCCTCGATCGAATGATCAAGCGGCACAATCTTAATGTTGGGAACGCCGTCAAGTTCCCTTCGCCGGTTCTCGTTTTATAACGGCGCAACAAATTGGATAAGTCCGATGAAGTCGCTGTATTGAATTTTAACCCCCGTGCCTCGTCCCGCCACTCGAGGCCAGAACACAATCGCCCAACACATATTCGTTGAATGCATCCCGAGGTGTGTTCCTGGGACAAGCCCACACGTGCGCATCCTGTTGGCCGAGGATAATTCGCAAGCACTTACACCGCGGGAGCTTTCGCGGGTGAAAGAGAAAAGGTGAATCAATGAGGGGATTACCGATAGTTGGTCGTGAAGGACGCGACGTATCGATCCGCACGTTGAACCACGTCTTTTACGCCACGAGCGGCCTG
>JALZOO010000004.1 GCA_030913905.1 Acidobacteriota bacterium | reverse complement strand
AATGCACCCTTGCTGCCAGGCTTCGATGTCGTTGCGTACGATATTTCGCCGGACGGCCAGCGGGTCATAGCGGCGGCAATCGATGATCATGGCCAGAAAAACTTTTGGCTGACGAAGTTCGACGGGCTGTCGCCGCCGCGGCTGATACCGAATATGCAAGGAGGCGGGCGTGCATTCTGCGGACTGGACGGTGAGATTTTTTTCGGTGCCCGCGAAGGGACCTCTACATTCGCTTATCGGATCCATGAGGATGGATCGGGGCTGCGAAAGGCGCTCGAGCAGCCAATTGGCAATATCATTTCCCTATCGCCAGACGGCCAATGGCTGATGGTCAGGCTTCCCGGACCCGATGGATACAGCATTACGGCCGTCCCACTTCGAGGCGGTTCTCCAGTTCACATCATCGGAGGGAGTGGATTCACGAGCGCTAACATGACCGTGCGGTGGTCTCCGGAGGGCCGACGCCTGTTCATTTCAGTGCCTACTTCCGCGCTAGAGGAGTTCAGTGGAAAAACGTACGTCCTTCCGTTGGCGCAGGGACGAATGCTGCCCGAGGTCCCAGCAGGAGGATTTCGATCAGAAGCAGAGATCGCCAAGCTGACCGGAGTGCTGTTGATGGATGCGCTGCATGTGACGCCCGGTCCCACGCCGGAGTTGTATGCCTTCGTGCGCGTGACGGTGCAGCGTAACCTGTTCCGTATCCCTCTGCCGTGAACAGGCGCGGCCCTGGAGTCACGCTCTCGCGGGACAATCGCCTGATCTATTTTAGTCTCGTAACGACCGAGGCGGACATCTGGCTGATGACCCTGGAGGAAGGAAAACAGTGAGTTGATGACGAGCATCGACGCCACATCATTGACTTAGTTCGTTGGCGATTCGGATGCGCATCGCGATCTGAAGCCCGAAAACGTGCTGATCTCTGATCCAGGCGATGGGCGCACGGAAGTCAGGATTCTTGATTTCGGTTTGGCAAAGCTGACGCAAGCGATCGTAGCGGATAGCCAGAACCCAACTGCCGCTGCGCCATTGACCTCGCCCGGCATGGCCCTGGGAACCTTCGGTTACATGTCGCCCGAACAACTCATGGGCGGCGAGGTGGACGATCTGTGTTGTTCAGATCAGCCCCGCGTGTTCCGCGCGCCGAATCGCTTCCAGGCGCGTGTGTGAGTCCAGCTTGCGCAGGATGTGCTGAACATGATTGTTCACCGTCGTGCGACTGATGTGAAGTTGGTCGGCCACGCCTGAGGTTGTGCTGCCCTTTCCCAACAAGCGAAGAATCTCCAGCTCACGATCCGTTAACTCTGCTTCTCGCGCGGAGGCACGGGTCGAAGAGATTAACGCGACAGCTTCCTCGGCGGGCACATTGGTGTTGCTGACCACAAAGTCTCGCACCAGAATCTCCAGACGTTTACGCAAGTCAATCGCGCGGATGATGTGCAGCGCGTAAGGATTGGTTGAGGCGCCATTCTCGGCAACCAGGACCGAGACGTTGCACCATTGTCTTCCGCTTACCGTGTTCATCAGCAGATCGAAATTGCTGATCGGATGCCGCTTCTGAACAGCCTGGCGTACTGTGCAATCCTGAGAACAGACCGCCCCACATTCATCCGCCCCTTGCACGATGTCTCCGCAGGGACGGCCGATTGCCTCGCCGGCGGGAAGAGCAAACAATGCCTCGGCCGCGTGGTTCCACGCCACGACTAAGCCTTCGCCGTCTACAGCAAAGGCCGCGTCAGAGGTGCTCCCAACCATTCTTTTGATCTCTTCGGACCTCATTTGCACTCCCTAATCAGATAAATGATGTGAAGTGATTATTGTCGCCGGCGTTTTGATTAGCAATCATCATACCGGACAAAAAGGTACGTTAGTTTTCTGGCCCGAAATGATCTTCTCCAAGGCCACAGGTTACGGAATAAGGGCTCTGGCTTTCATGGCCAGCCAACCCGGGCATGGTTTGTTCGGCCTACAGGAGATTGCCGAGCACGAAGACATCCCGCCCGCTTATCTCCGAAAGATCCTGGGCGAGCTCCGTCGCCACCGGTTCCTGCGCTCCGTAAAGGGAATTCACGGCGGATATGAGCTTGGGCGCGCTCCCGAGGCGATAACGCTCTGGGACGTCTTCAGTTTGCTGGAGGCCGACCCGTACATGGACATGTGCATCCTCGGGAATAAAGTGTGCTCCCCCGAATCTTCCTGCGCTTTTCATGACGACTGGCAAAGAGTGCGGAAGGACATGGTAGCGCTCCTGCAAAACCGGACGATTGCCGAGGCCGCGGCCGAGATCTTGAAGCCTCGGAACTTGGGGAATAGTTCGCAAACCGGCGGTGACTCTGGGGAAAATGACGAGGCCCGGAAGGACGAGGAACATGCGAATTGGAATCCCGCATAGCCTGCCAAACGTGCTGACACGAATCGCCACTATGGTCGGCATCGCCTGCTCGATTGCGATCGCCGCCCAGGCCCAATCAGCTGAGGGACAAGCCCTGTTCGAGAGCAAGTGTTACAGCTGCCATAACATCGGCAGCGGCGATAAGCAGGGTCCCGATCTCAAAGGTGTAACCACTCGTCGCACCAAAGATTGGCTGCATGAATTCATCAACACCCCTGCGGCAGTCAACGCCAAGGGCGATCCCGTTGCTCGGGAGTTGTTCAGCAAGTTCCCGGCTACGGTGATGCCCGATCAGGCCCTCACGGCTGAACAGATTGATTCAATCCTCGCGCTGATTACTGACCTGACTACCAAGAACCAAGTCTACGTGCCGGCTGGCGCGAAGTTAAGCCGGGCCATCGTTCCGGCGGATGTGAACGGAGGCTGGCAGTTTTTCACCGGCAGGGCGCGGCTACAGAACGGTGGCGCGGCATGTATTTCCTGCCACTCGATCAAAGGCGTAGGAATGTTTGGCGGCGGTACGCTGGGGCCTGACCTGACGGGAGTCAACATCAAGTATCGCGATCCTGAGTTGATCTCAATTCTTCAGAATCCAAATTTCCCGACGATGTTGACAGTGTTTGGCACGCATCGTCTTAACGAGGAAGAGATCGTCCAACTGTTCGCTCTGTTTCAAAGTGCCAAACTGGCGAACCCAATGCCGCCTAATCAGGCCGGAGTGACGACGCTCGATCCGCGCTTCTTTGTAGTTGGAGTCGTGTCAATGTTGCTCGTGTTGGCACTGCTGAATCTGGCCTGGAGAAAGCGGTTGCGAGGTGTGCGTGAAGAACTGGTTAGGAGGGCAACGCAATGAACTGGATCAAAGACCTGATCAGCCCAGAGACACGGAGTTGGGAAGAGTTTTATCGCAACCGCTGGCAGCACGACAAAGTGATTCGCTCGACCCACGGGGTCAACTGCACCGGCGGCTGCAGTTGGGACATCTACGTCAAGCAGGGCATCGTCACCTGGGAGATGCAGGCGCTCGATTATCCGCTGCTCGAAGACGGCCTGCCGCCCTATGAACCGCGCGGCTGCCAGCGCGGCATCTCCTACTCCTGGTATCTCTACAGTCCGATTCGCGTGAAGTACCCCTACATCCGCGGCGCCTTGCTCGATCTTTGGCGTAAAGCCAAAGCGGTCTACGACGATCCGGTTGAGGCCTGGGAATCAATCGTCAACAACCCGGAAGCTCGAGCGCGTTATCAACGCGCACGTGGCAAAGGTGGTTTTCGTCGCGGTAGCTGGGAAGAACTTCAGGAACTAATTGCGGCCGCAACTATTCACACGATCAAGAAACACGGTTCGGATCGCGTCGTCGGCTTCTCGCCGATTCCCGCGATGTCCTTTCTGAGCTATGGCGGAGGCTCGCGCTTTTTGCAATTACTCGGCGGGGTAAACCTCAGTTTCTACGATTGGTACTGTGATCTTCCGCCAGCTTCACCCGAAATCTGGGGCGAGCAAACCGACGTGGCCGAGAGCGCTGACTGGTTCAACTCAAAACTGCTCGCGGTCATGGGGTCAAATCTCAACATGACCCGCACACCCGACTGCCACTTTGCTGCTGAGTCGCGTCACAACGGCACCAAGATGGTGGTGCTTGCGCCTGACTTCAACCAGGTCGCGAAATATGCCGACCAGTGGATCCCGCTCAACGCCGGACAGGACGGTGCGTACTGGATGGCGGTGAATCACGTCATCCTCAAGGAATTTCATCACCAGAAGCGGACGCCTTACTTCCTCAACTACCTAAAGCGTTACACCGATTCCCCGTTCCTGGTTCGGCTGAAGAAGAGGGGTGAAACATACGAAGCCGGCCGTCTGCTGCGTGCCAACAAACTCGCGCGCTACTCCCAGGAAGAGAACGGTGACTGGAAGTTTTTGGTTTTCGATTCGAACTCAGACAATCCGCGCATGCCGGGCGGAGCGGTGGGCCACCGCTGGGGCAAGACTGAGGGCAAGTGGAACCTTGAGCCAAGAGATCCGACCGATGGATCGTTAATCTCGCCACAATTGTCTTTCATCGATCGTCACTCTCATTACGTCAAGGTGTCGTTTCTTGAGTTCGGCTCTGACCGTGTCTTCAATCGCGGAGTGCCTGCAAAGTGGATCGAGACGACCGAAGGCGAAGTGCTCGTTACCACCGTTTACGATTTGATGATGGCCCAGTTTGGGGTCGATCGCGGGCTCGGCGGTGACTATCCAACTGACTACAACGACGAGAACCAATCGTACACGCCCGCGTGGCAGGAGAAATGGACCGGAGTCAGCAAGGAAACGGTCATAAAGTTTGCGCGCGAATGGGCGTCAACGGCAGAAAAGACCGAAGGCAAGTGTTCGGTGATCATCGGGGCAGGCGTTAACCACTGGTATCACAACAATCTGATGTACCGCTCCGCGATCACCGCACTAATGCTCTGCGGCTGTGTGGGGAAGAACGGGGGCGGACTGAACCACTACGTCGGGCAGGAGAAACTCGCGCCCGTCGCTGCCTGGTCCAACATCGCCTTTGCGAAAGACTGGATGCCGCCTTCGCGTTTACAGAATGCGCCGTCGTGGCATTACGTGCACAGCGAGCAGTGGCGGTATGAGCGCGAGTTCACTGACTATCACACCGTGCCAAATAACGGCGAGCCTGATGGTCTGGCCAGTGGCCACACCATAGATCTGCAAGCCAAAGCAGTGCGGTGCGGCTGGCTGCCTTTCTATCCACAATTCAACAAGCCAAACCCGGAAGTAGTACGCGATGCCGTTGCCGCGGGTGCAAGTAACGACCAGGAAGTTGTTGATTATGTGGTTCGTGGACTGAAAGAGAAAACACTCTCGTCATCTATGGACAACCCGAGCGCGCCTGAGAACTGGCCCCGAGTCTGGTTCATCTGGCGCGGCAACGCTTTGATGGCCAGCGCCAAGGGCCATGAGTTCTTCCTCAAGCACTATCTCGGAACACATCACAACGACATAGCAACTGAGTGCGCCGAAGGCTCGGTCAACGATGTAGTGATGGATGGCAAAGGTCCGGAAGGCAAACTCGACCTGGTCGTCGATCTCAACTTTCGCATGGACACGTCGGCGCTTTATTCCGACATCGTTCTGCCGGCAGCGACCTGGTACGAAAAGGCAGACCTCAACTCGACCGACATGCATTCGTTCATTCACCCGTTATCGGAAGCCGTGCCGCCTTGTTGGGAATCCCGCAGCGACTGGGACATCTTTCGCGGGCTGGCAAAGAAGGTCAGCGAGCTTTCGGAGAAGCACTTACCGACTCCGATAAAAGATTTGGTAGCCACTCCGCTGGCACACGACACACCTGATGAGATCTCGCAAAGTGAGATCAAAGACTGGGGTAAGGGCGAGTGTGAGCCTGTTCCTGGCAAGACGATGGGCCACTTCGCGGTCGTGGAACGCGACTATCCGAATCTCTACAACCAGTTTATTTCGCTCGGGCCGCTGGCCCGGAAGAACGGCATGGGTGCGCATGGAGTGAAGTACGGAATTGAAGATTTCTATGATTCGGTCGTCGACTCTCAGTCGCACCCGATTGTCGAGTGGGACGGTCAGAAGTATCCATCTTTGAAGAGAGCAGAAGACGCCGCGGACTTGATCCTGTTGCTCGCGCCGGAGACAAACGGCGAGTTGGCTTACCGCGCCTATCAGTTTGTCGAAAAGAAAGTGGGGCTGCCACTCGCTGATCTCGCCGAGAAGAATCGCAATGCGCGCACTTCTTACAAAGATCTGCAAGCCCAACCACGCCGCCTGCTAAACAGTCCGTGCTGGTCGGGCTTGACCAGTGATGGCCGCGCCTATTCGGCCTTCACGTATAACTATGAACGGCTGGTGCCCTGGCGCACGCTTACCGGCCGGCAACAGTTTTATCAGGATCACGAGGGCTATATCGCGTTCGGTGAAAATTTGCCAACTTACAAACCATCGCCGAAGCCTGCGGACTACGGAGATCTGAAATACAGCACCACGGAAGGCAAAGTGAAGGCGCTGAATTACCTGACGCCCCACGGAAAGTGGCATATCCACTCTACCTACTCCGACAACCACCGCATGATGACCCTCTCCCGCGGCTGCGAGCCTCTTTGGATCAATGATGAAGACGCGGTCGATCTCGGCATCAAGGACAACGACTGGGTCGAGACATACAACGATAACGGTGTGG
>JALZOO010000002.1 GCA_030913905.1 Acidobacteriota bacterium | reverse complement strand
TCAGTTCAGGTGAAGCGTAAGTTTCGTGAATACAAGCCGAAAGAGTCACTCATAGATTCCATCCTGTAAATCTTGTAAATCCAGTCATCCGTGCTTTACTCTCGATGTGCGGCCCACACTTCTGCTCAATGAAGATCACCCAGGACGTCCGCGAATACGCCGCGCAAAAAGAGATCGACGAACAGGCAGCTCTGGGTGTGGGGATGAAAGAAAAGGCGGAGGAATTTATGACGAGTGGTGGGGAGATTTATAAGAGCACAAGGTCGGCCGAAGTTTCAACATCGGAATAGTTTGGGGATTCGCTGCGTTGATGGAACCGGCCAACGAGCGCCGTAGGCGCGGCATATAGTAGCCCCGGGTGGAGCGTAGCGGAACCCGGGGATCACACTCCTAAAATATCCAAAGCCCGCTTTAGCGGGCGACAGAACGAATGAGTTGATGAAGCTGTCCAAAGAAGATCAGCGAGAGATAAGTCGCGATGACGTATAAGGTAACTGTTTTGAAAGTAATGATTGCGTCACCCGGCGATGTCAAAGAAGAGCGAATGTTGTCGCGGCAGGTCGTCTATGAATGGAACGCGGTTCACAGCGAAGATCGTGAGACCGTGTTGTTGCCCATTGCCTGGGAAACTAATGCTTCACCCGCGATGGGAGCGCGCGCGCAAGAGATAATCAACAAACAAATCCTGCGCGACAGTGATCTGTTAATCGCAGTCTTTTGGACTCGTCTGGGAACACCTACAGGCATGGCTGATAGTGGAACAGCAGAAGAGATAGAAGAGCATCTTCGAGCTGGGAAGCCGGCGATGCTGTACTTTTCGACCGCACCCATAAAACCCGACTCCGTTGACGAGCAACAATATCGCGCTCTTCGCGAGTTTAGGGACTCAATGCGCGATCGAGGCTTGGTTGAGGAATATGAATCTCTAAACGAGTTTCGGGAGAAGTTAACCCGACACCTTGCACAAACGGTCATACGAGATTTCCCGACCATAAGGAGTGCGATTTCACGGGAGCATGAACAGTCTAGAGAACCCGACGTCACTCCTCATGACGCACGTCGAGAGCGAAGCTTGTCGAAGGAGGCGCTCCAACTCCTTGGTCAAGCTACTATCGATCCAAATGGCATTATTTTGATGGTGACTACCTTCGGCGGACTTTCGGTTGAAACTAATGGAAAGAATTTCGCTGAGTCTGGAAACGCTCGGTCAGAAGCTAACTGGCGAGCCGCTGTTCAAGAACTCGTTGGCAATGGGTATATCGAACAGCGCGATCAGAACGGCCAAGTTTTCAGCGTTACGAATGTCGGATACAAGCTTGAAGGGGCTGATAGAGACTCCTCGACCCAAATCGCCATCGAACGACTCACTCGTTTCAAAGAGAATCTGCCAAAGGGCGACGTGGAGGAAAGGTTTGTGAATGCTTACCACGAAATCCTATCCGAAGAGCAGAATCGGACTGGAGTGGATCTGAGTAACTTCTTTGTTCCTTCAAGTGAATTAAAACTACGAAGGGGCATCACTAGTTTTGACGAGTGGGGAGAGGTCAAGGAGACTTCATGGAATGGTCCTTATTGCGACGGAAACTTTCTAACAATGAAGATTGAGGACGCTATGATCGCTTTGCGCGCGGCTGCTGATAACCAAAGGTAAATTAGCGGTTCTGTAACTTCTGTCGCCCGCTAAAGCGGGCTTTTTTTTTGGGGGGGGCTGTGATCCCCGGGCTTACGCCCGGGGCTATTACATGCCGCGCCTAAGGCGCTGGTCGAGTCGCTTATCCATCTTGAAGACAAATCCAGCCGCTTTTGAAAAACAAAATCTCACCAAGACGTAGTCAACCCCATTGTTGGACTGAACCGTTCTTTGCGATATCCTTAAATCATGATCGATGAATCTCTCTTAGCTAAGGTCGCGAGTCTAAGCCCGGCAGATCGGTTGGAACTCATTGGCGCGGTGTGGGACACGCTGTCTCCTGATGATCTCCCCGTCACCGATGCTGAACGAGCATTGCTTGATGCGCGATTAGCCGACATGGAACAGAATCCTGACGATCAGACTCCCTGGCCCGAAGTGAAGGCGCGACTTGAACGGCTACTTCGTTGAGCTACGAAGTCCAAATCCGTCGCGCCGCCGAACTCGACCTTGCCGAGGCGCAACTCTGGTACGAGACGCAGCAAACTGGTCTCGGCGCTGAGTTCCATTCCGAAGCTTCACAAGTCATCGACCGACTTGCTAAAACTCCAATCATTTACCAAGTCGTATATAAGGATATTCGTAGGGCCATGGTTCATCGATTCCCTTATCTCATCTGGTATCGAGTCATAGACGAAGTGGTAACGGTGCTCGCTTGTACACACGGCAGACAAGATCCAAAGAAGGTAAAGGCTCGGTTCTAGCGAGGGATTCAGCTATTTAATTAGCGTTTGTTGTTCGGACTTGACGAGCCAGCGGCCGTCGCGTTTCACAAACGTGTCGGTGACGCGAGCGCGGTAAGTTCGTCCGTTCTTGAGCGTCTGACTTTGGGTGTAGGCCAACACTGCTGAGTCGTCGCTGTAGCTGGTTAACTGGCCATCAGTAATCTTCCACGACTTCGTTACTTTGTCAGGTTTGGTAGCGGCCAGCACCTGGTTCTTGTTTTGAGTTGTCCCATCAGCCA
>JALZOO010000640.1 GCA_030913905.1 Acidobacteriota bacterium | reverse complement strand
TTGCTGGTGAGGGAACCTCTTTTTTGCGCGCTGATTTTAGCATCCGCTCGCTACCGCTCGCGGGTTCTGCAACTCACGCTTGAGTATAGGCCCCTTTCTAACCTGCGAGACTTTCCCGGAATTGAGTGACCTTCGTTGTTGAGTTGTTACTGAGACCCACGCCCACATGTCAGAGTCCAACAGCCCCATTGTTGAGTTTCGCGACGTAAGTTTTACTCATCCTCACGCTCCTTCTCCTGTTATTTCCAATCTCAGTTTTTCAGTTAACCAGGGCGAGACGCTGATCTTGCTCGGCGAATCAGGCTCCGGCAAGACGACGACGCTCAAACTCATTAACCGCCTCCTCTTGCCCACGTCGGGCCAGGTGTTGGTTGAAGGCAAGTCCACTGCGGAGTGGGACCCGATTCGGTTGCGACGTCGCATTGGATACGTAATTCAGGAGGGTGGACTGTTCCCCCACTTTTCCGTTGAAAGAAATGTAGGTTTGGTTCCGGCTCTGGAGAATTGGGATGAGGCGAAGATTAAACAGAGAGTTGACGAGCTACTCTCGTTGGTTGGTCTCACGCCGGAAACATTTCGTTCGCGTTATCCGGCGGAATTATCAGGTGGACAACGGCAACGCGTCGGTGTTGCCCGCGCCCTGGCGGCGGAGCAGCCGTTGCTGCTGTTGGATGAGCCGTTTGGTGCGCTCGATCCGCTCACGCGGGTCAGCCTGCAACGAGAGTTTGCCGCGCTGAAGAAGCGTCTGAACAAGACTGCGGTGCTGGTGACGCATGACGTCCGCGAAGCGTTGTTTCTCGGGTCTCGTATTGCGTTGATGCAAGCCGGTCGACTGCTGCTGCTGGAGACGCCGGACAACTTTGTCAGGTCCAAAGACGATTACGCACGAGCTTACCTGGAGACGATGCGCAAGGTCGACGACCATGAAGGGAAGGGGACAGAATGAGTTTCTGGAACTTCCTGCAGCAAAACTGGTCGGAACTGTTGACGCTGTTGCGCGAGCATCTGTGGTTGGTTTTTATTTCGATTCTGATCGCAGTCGTGATCGGAATTCCTACTGGAATACTGTTAACCCGAAACAAATCGCTGCGTGGGCCTATTCTGGGAATTGCGAATGTGATGCAAACAATTCCCAGCCTGGCGTTGTTTGGTTTTCTGATACCGCTTCCATTCATTGGTGGCATCGGCGCTCGCACGGCGATTGTTGCGCTGGTGCTCTATTCGCTGCTCCCAATAATTCGCAACACCGTCACGGGAATTCTCGGTGTGGATGCAGACGTCCGCGAGGCGGCTGTGGCGATGGGCATGACAAGCGGCCAGATTTTATGGCAGGTGGAATTGCCGCTCGCAATGAGCGTCATCGTCACAGGTGTCAGAGTTGCGACGGTGATTGCTGTCGGAGTCACAACGATTGCGGCCGCGGTGGGAGCGGGTGGTCTTGGAGTCTACATCTTTCGTGGCTTGCGACAGTACGACAATAACTTGTTGTTGGCAGGTGCGGTGCCGGCGGCGTTGATGGCGCTCGCAGCTGACTTTATGTTTGGATTATTGGAGCGGCGTTTCTCAATCTCGGCCCGCGTCAAGAGAACTAAACGTTCTCTAGCAAGCCGGTTTGGGTTGGCCGCAATTGCAATCGTGGCAGTAGGCGCAGTCTATGCAGTCTGGCGCAGTTCAAATTCGCAGAACTCGTCGCCCACGGCAGCGGGCCGAGTAGTAGTTGGTTCGAAAGACTTTACGGAGTCGGCACTTCTGGCTGAGATTGTTGCCCAAATGCTGGAAGCGCGGGGCGTCTCCGTCGAGCGCAAGTTTGAGCTGGGCGGGAACCTGCCGCACGATGCGCTGCTTGCCGGCACGATCGATCTCTATCCTGAATACACCGGCACGGCTTTCACGGCGATACTTCACCACCCGCCGCTCAATGATCCAAGGGCTGTGTATGACCAGGTCAAGAAGGAATACGCCGAAAAGTTTAACGTCGACGTAAGCGAACCAGTTGGATTTGAAAACACCTTCGCAATCCTGATCAGGGGCGCAGATGCACGGCGGCTCAATCTGAAGACTATTTCCGAAGCGGTGCCACATGCTCGTAATTGGCGCGCGGGTTTTGGCCAGGACTTCATGTCGCGAGCCGACGGTTATCCGGGTTTTGCGAAAGCATATGGTTTGAGGTTTGTGGAGCAGCCGCGCGAGATGGACCTGTCGCTTACCTACATCGCGCTCGCCTCAGGCAAGGTGGATTTGATTGCCGGCAATTCGACCGAAGGCAGAATAGCGGCAATGGATCTTGTACAACTCGAGGACGATCGACATTACTTTCCACCTTATGAGGCAGTGTATCTGGTAAGGAAGGATAGTTTGGCGCGCGTGCCTGCGCTGCAAGAGGTGCTCCTTAACCTGGCGCATTCGATTTCCACGGAAGAGATGCGGCAACTGAATTATGAAATTGATGCGAACAAGCGTGGGATTGCTGAAGTCGTGCGCGAGTGGTTGAAGCGCAAAGGGTTTTAATAGGAATTGAACCGCCAAGACGCTAAGTGGGAATCTGTTTTCGAATTGCTTGGCGCGTTCGCGCGGCCAGCCCGCGTAAGCGGGCGAAAGCATAAAGCCTTGGGGCGTAAGCCCCAGGTAAAAGCCCCATCTCGAACACAGCCAGCGAAGCGGGCGATAGCGGAGACGAATGGCTTAATGTAACGATGAATTTGTAAGCACTGTCGCCCGTTCCACGGGCTCAGGTCTTGATGCCTATATGTCCTGGGGCTCACGCCCCAGGCTTTATGCTACCGTCCGCTACGCGGACTGGTTAGTTACCTCCTTTGCAAGGGAATTGGAGACAATATGAAGAGATTGCTGATCGCGGTTGTCGTTGTTTTCTCTCTACTTCCAACAGTCCTCGTCGCGCAGGTGAGACCTGCGCAAATCGTGCTCATAAAAGCTGGTCGGCTGATTGACGTACGTGCCGGACGCGTTCTCGAAAACCAGGGAATTCTCATTGAAGGCCAGCGAATAAAAGCAGTCGGCCTTCTGGCCGAGATACAACGGGGAGCACCTGGCTCGGCGAGGGTAATCGATCTTTCTCGAGCCACGGTCCTGCCGGGACTCGCCGATTGTCACACGCACATTCTTCTCCAGGGCGATATCACCACCGCCGACTACGATGAACAACTGTTGAAGGAGTCCATTCCGTATCGAACCATTCGTGCCACTGTGGCCGCCCGCATTGCACTCATGAACGGTTTCACTGTGATGCGTGATTTGGAAACCGAAGGCGCGATGTACGCCGACGTTGACGTCAAGACCGCTATCAATCGCGGGATCGTACCCGGCCCACGTCTGTTTGTTTCTACTCGCGCATTTTCCGCCACCGGCATGTATCCGCTTTCCGGCTATTCGTGGGAATTGAAAATGCCGGAGGGAGTTCAAATCGTTGACGGCGCAGACAACATTCGTCGCGCCGTGCGAGAGCAGGTCAAGTATGGTGCCGACTGGATAAAGTTTTACGCAGACCGTCGCTATTTCATCAAGGACGGCAAACTGCATTCATGGCTAAATTTCACAGATGAAGAAATGAAGGCCATGGTTGATGAGGCGCACCGCCTGGGACGCCGCGTGGCTGCACACGCAATGGGCTGGGAAGGAATCGACGCTTCCCTCAGAGTTGGGGTCGACTCGATCGAACATGGTTATGGACTTGACGAGGGACTGATGGACCGCATGGTCAGCCAGGGAGTTTACTGGTGCCCAACTATCTATGTCGGCGTCTACGTCGCGGAGGGCCGTGCGGCGGCGGGCGCTCCAATCTGGTTAACCATGCGAGACCTCGAGGCCAAAGCTTTCGGCGTTGCCGTCCACAAGGGTGTAAAGATCGCCTACGGCACTGACGCGGGCGGTTATGCGTGGACCGAGAACCAGGCAAGGGAATTCACCTACATGGTGCGTTATGGAATGACGCCAATGCAGGCGATTCAATCGGCGACTGTGGTATCCGCCGATCTATTGCAACGCACTAACGAATTTGGCGCTATCGAGCCGGGCAAATTCGCCGACATTATTGCTGTCTCTGGCGATCCTTTGCGTGACATAACCGAACTTGAGCGCGTACGTTTCGTAATGAAAGATGGCGAGGTCTATCGCAACGAGAGATGAGTCTCCAGTCACCAGTCTGCAGTCTCCAGTCGGAAGACTTTGTGACTGCAGCCGGGACTGGCAATCGTCGACTGAAGACTGGAGACTGCCAACTCCCGACTCCCGACTGAAGACTGGCGACTGAAGACTGCCGACTGGAGACTCTCAGACTGGAGACTGATTTATGACATTACTCGATCTAATCGTGCTGCTGATTATTGCCGGCATTTGCGGCGCGCTGGGCCAGGCCATCAGCGGGTTTTCGCGTGGCGGTTGCCTGGTATCAATCGCTCTTGGGTTCGTGGGCGCGCTCCTGGGAATGTGGCTGGCGCGTCAGCTTGGATTGCCGGAGCTTTTCGCAATTCAAATTGGAACCACCAGTTTCCCGATTGTCTGGTCGATCATCGGCTCGGCGCTGTTCGTGGCCATAATCGCGTTACTGACCAGGCGAAGCGTTTAAGCGGCGCTCGACACACCTTCGCCTTATCGCGAACGAAGAAGATTTACATTCCAAATCGGTTAAGCGACGCGCCGCCTAACAGCATAAGCAAGCAATTAAAGTTACAGCGGAATACCTAAAGTGCTGACACCTGTTGTCCACGCTGGAACGACGGTTACCGTTTCTTGGTGTAGGTCGTGACTTCCCAGTCCCACGGATTGTCGGTGTCATTGTTACTATCGTATTTTGTGGCGCCGCCGCCATCCTTGACGACAATTCTGATTAGCGTTCGGTCTTCACTCTTATGCTTTCTGGGGTTGCCGGAGTCTTTCGGATAGACGGCATCGTCATAGTCAAGATCAACAGAGCCGCCCTTGATAATGATATCGCCGCCGTTCCCTGGGTTTACTACTGACATTGGATTCTCTCCTTTGAGGCTAAGTTAGTTTGGGATTAGGTTTTCCCAGCGATTAATTCGCTGAGTTGTTTGCGAGAGGCTTGGATGTCGGGCCGGTTGAGGTAAGAACGAAAATTATCGGCTCCCCATTGTTTCTCCAGCCCAGTTAATAAACTTTCAGCGCGCGCCGCATACTCATGAGCTTTGGTGGTGTCACCTGCCTGTCCGCTCGCGCGGGCAGCGATCAGCCAGGCGAGCCACTCCCAGTCCTGCTTTCCCGCGCGCGCGAATAATGGTTGCGCTTCAAGCGCAGCGTTCAGAGCTCCCTGGCTGTCTCCCGTTTGACTCAGAACATCAGCCAGCGCCAGCAACGCTTCCGATAACAGAAATGGGTCGCCGGATTCCCGCGCCAACTCCACGGCCTCCTGACACTTTTGTTGGCCTATCCTGGGGGCTCCGGACGCACTCTGGGCCAGACCAAGCGTAAAGCGGCCGCCAACGGCCGAACTCTTAATGTGAGTGTCGGCGAGCTTAATCGCTGCCTGTGCTTTCGACTGTGCTTCTTGTAGCTGTCGTTCACTTAAAGCGATGCGGGCGAGTGCGAGGTTGTATGGTGCAGATATATTCCTGGCCGCATCAGGCTGCTCGGCAGAAGAAGAGGCTTCCTTTAAAGCAACACGCGCCTGTTCATAATGGCCTAAACGCCACAAGGCATTCGCGCGATCGATCAAGCTCAGAGTGATGTTCTTGGTAGAGTTTAGCGATTTTGCCAGTTTGTAACTCTCTTCAAACTGAGCCAGCGCCGCCGGATATTTGCCCTGTCTGATGAGGACGAGTCCAATGTCTTCCTGAGCCAGCCAGGTAGTTGAGTGGTCACCTACCTGCTGACTAAGTTCGAACACCTGGTTCAGGTTCTGCAATGCCTGCTCGTATTCGCCTTTGGCTATTTTGGCTCGCGCGAGTAATTGCTGAGCGGCCATCTGCTCTTTTCGATAGCCACCCTGCAAGTAAAACGGCAGCGCCTGCTCGACGTAGCGAATTACGTCGTCAGTGTTGCTTCGCCGGTCGGCCAGACTTCCGAGCATGAGTAGGGCTCGGGCTGAGTTGCGCGGGTCCTTTTGTCTTTGTGAAAGATCCAAAGATTGCTTGAAATACTTTTCGGCTTCGTCATAGTTGGTACTTACAACAAATGAGTTACCAATGTCGACCAACGCACGTTTAGTGTAATTGTCGATCCCTTTAGCCTCGGCAAGAGCCAGGGCATCGCGCATGTGTTGCCGGCCTTCATCCACTTTTCCACTGTCAATCTTCACGTCGCCAAGCTTTAGCAAAGTCTTGACCTGCTGATATTCGTTGGCGGTGGTTCGCGCAAGTTCCAGCGCCCTCAGCAGGTGCGGCTCCGCTTCAATCGACTTGCCCATCTGGGTGAACAGAAAACCCCGTTGGTAGTTGACCTCGGCTTGTCCTTCAAAGTTTCCGTCTGCCTGGTAGAGAGTGTCAGCTTTGTCGAATGCGGCAATAGCCCCGGCCTGATCCGCCTGCCTGCCATAAAGAATCGCCACCCGTAAAAATGCAGTCGCGTATTGAGGAGCACGATTCGTCGCCTGGACATAACTGTCAATTGCGTTTTTTATTTCGTCATTTTTCTCATAGGCGCGGCCGAGGTCGACGTAGACCGAGGGCTCATCAGGCGAGAGAGCCGCCAGTTCTTTATATGCTTTTATGGCGCCAGGAAAATCTTTCGTAACAATTGCGTTGATACCTTCCAGATAGAGTGCATCAGTTTGGGCCAACTGGGAACGATTGGGGACCAATGACTGCACCTTTAACATTTCGTCCTTCGCCCGATCCGCGTAATCGAGTTCAAACCACGTTTCTGCGAGACGAGCATGCGCCAGTGGAAAATTGTTGTCGGCCGCGACAGCTTGCTCGAAAGCTTTGCTTGCCTGCAGGAAAGCGCCATTGCGCAGGGCGTCAGTTCCCTTGTTGTACCAATCGAGTGCCAATGGCGTGGGCCGATAGGGTTCCGGTTTCCACCAGCGAGAAACCGCCCAGGTAACGAGAGCCAAGCCCACGACAACCAAAACAAGTGTTCCGAGAGACAAACGCGGTCGAACTACGACATCAGTCAGCGTTCTGAGGGCGCTTCCAGAATGAGTAGCCGGAGCCCCGAGAGCTTTCGTGTTCCTACCACCGGCGCGAAAACCATCAGCCTTGAGATTCGGAAGTAGCTTCAGCAGATCTTCAATTAGCGCATCCGCAGACTGGTAACGGGCGTCGGCCTTTTTCTCCAGAGCTTTCATCGTGATTCGATCAAGCTCCGGCGGAACGCTGTGATTGAGTTTAGACGGAGGCGCGGGCGTGACATGAATCACCTGTGCGCCTATTTCGATTACGCTCGTGCCGGCAAACGCCGAATGGCCGGTAATGCATTCGTACAACACGGCCCCAAGCGCAAAAATGTCGCTACGCCCGTCAACTTTCTTTCCCGTAGCTTGTTCAGGCGAAAGATAAAGAGGAGTACCGACGATGACGTCGCTGCGCGTTCGCGTGCCGGGGATGGTCAGCCTGCTCTCATCAGCGTCGGCGAGTTGTTCTTCGTAAATATTTTTGACTAATCCGAAGTCGAGGACTTTCACTTGTTGTCGATCGGTAATCACCACATTCGACGGCTTGATATCGCGATGGACAATTCCCTGATGGTGAGCTTCGCTAAGTGCGGCAGCGATCGCGGATACGATGCGCACGGCTTCGGGGAGCGGTAACGATCCTTCCTCGAGTTTTTCGTTCAAAGGCTGACCCTTCACCAGCTCCATGACGATGTAGGGCTTACCTTCCGGCGTCTCACCATAATCAAAAACGGTCGCGATGTTTGGGTGAACCAGCCCGGAGACGGCGCGCGCCTCTCGCAAAAACCTGGCACGATATTCAGGAGTGATAGAAGTGAGAAACTTGATTGCGACGTGACGTCCGAGCGTGATGTCCTCGGCGAGGTAAACCGTGCCCATTCCGCCCTCGCCCAGGGAGTCGATGATTCGATAACGGGAGATCGTTTCGCCGATCATGTTCAGGATTTCCAGTAAAGCGAGATAGGAAAGAAACGTGAAAACCGGAGGAAGACTAAGAGAATGATTTGGCCGAGGAGAGCATTCTCCATTCGGCAAGCGGGGTTTGGTTGTTCTTCATCCGGGAGCGGCTTTCAGTGAGGGATTCTGCTCCAAAGACCGTCAGAATTCAAGGACAAGTTCTTTAGGAGGTTGGCTGTTCGAGAGTGGCGCTGCGAACTTGCAGTTCCTGCCGCTGCCGAAACTCTTCAAGCTTTTTGCGCAGGTCTGCCTGGCTGTTTGCGAGAATGGCAATCGCGAACAGAGCTGCG
Organism: Acidobacteriota bacterium; assembly: GCA_030913905.1. Lineage (GTDB taxonomy): Bacteria > Acidobacteriota > Blastocatellia > Pyrinomonadales > Pyrinomonadaceae > PSRF01. The sequence continues at coordinate 2,623 of JALZOO010000640.1, read as the reverse complement.
TTAATAGCACCCGGCTTTCCGATGGCCAGCGTGCCTACGGGAATTCCCGCCGGCATCTGAACCGTCGCGAGCAGCGAGTCCATGCCATTCAAGGCATCGCTCTTCATTGGCACGCCCAGCACAGGCAATGTCGTGTGTGCGGCCAGCACGCCAGCAAGGTGGGCCGCACCGCCCGCGGCCGCGATGATGATCTGTATTCCTCTGCCAGCGGCGCCGGAGGCGAACTCAGACGCTAGTTGCGGTGTGCGATGTGCTGAGATAACGCGGCATTCATGTGGAACACCAAAATCTGTGAGCGTCTGGTCCGCATGGCGCATCGTGTCCCAGTCAGACTTGCTGCCCATGATTACTGCAACCAGAGGTTTACTGCCTGTGTTTTCAGAACTCATTACGATGTTTTTCCCCAGATTCGAACTCGAGTCGCGAACTATTCTGTGTTTGGGTTCTCTTCCTGTTTGATTTCCGGGCTGTCGGGACTCTGTGCGCCGGGAACTGACTGCTCAGTCTCAGACTTGTTGCTCTCGCGCAGTTTCTGCGTCGGACCCGATTCATCATCTTCACTCTCGATCGCTTTCTTATATGCCTCACGCTCGCTCATGTTGTATGCCTTTCTTTAAGATCCGCAATCCACAATCCGCAATCCGAAATTCCTTCTCACGCCCCCTGGTCGAGCGAGTACCCACGCTGACCATCAAAGTTGTATAAGTTTTCCGTTTTGATGAAGTCGAAACCGGCGTTAGCGACTCTCTGAAGCAGCGAGACTATCTGCGCATGCGACATGCCGCCGCCTTCAGTGTCCGACTCAAATCGACAGCGCCAGTGATCCGAACAGAAAGTCTCAGCGTGGCCGCCTGGCCAGACCTTCAAGCCTCGGTTACTTACCATCGTGAGTTTAGTGCCGTCGCCGGCGAGCTTGCTGATCGCTTCGCCAAGATCATTCGCAGTGCCCTTCGTCCAATCCAGAAAAACGTCCACACCCACAAGATCCTTCTGCTCGCGAGTGTGCTTCGACGCAGTCGCTTTCGCAGCCGGCGCCGTTTCTGCGCCCGATTTGTACCTGGCGGCTTTGAGGGTTTGCGGCATCTGCCCCACGCGTTGCGCTACGGCCTCGGCAAATTCCTTTGTGCCTACTTTTTGCTTGCTCTTTCCTTCTTCATAAATGTCGTAAGTATGAACGCCGTCTTCAATGGTCCGCAGCCAGGCGTTGTGCACGCGTTCGGCGATATCGGTTTGGCCGATGTGGACAAGCATCATCACTGCCCCCAGCAGTAAGCCAGACGGGTTTGCCAGATTTTGCCCGGCGCGTCGGGGCGCTGATCCATGTATGGCTTCGAACATCGACACGTGCTCACCGATGTTGGCCGAGCCCGCCAACCCAACAGAGCCGGCAATCTGGGCCGCCACATCCGACAGCACATCCCCGTAAAGATTCGGCATTACCAGCACGTCAAACACTTCCGGAGTATCGGCGAGTTTGGCGGCGCCGATGTCTACGATCCAATGCTCGTTTTCAATGTCCGGATACTCCGTCGCAATCTCATCGAAGACCTTGTGAAAAAGGCCATCCGTAAGCTTCATGATGTTGTCTTTTGTGAAGCACGTGACCTTCTTCCGGTTGTTCCGGCGCGCGTATTCAAAAGCGTAGCGGACGATCTTTTCCGAACCGGGCCGTGAGATGAGCTTCAGGCATTGCACGACTTGATCAGTCTGCCGGTGCTCGATGCCCGCATAAAGATCTTCTTCGTTCTCACGAACAATCACGACGTCCATGACCGGATGTTTGGTGTCGACAAAGGGATGATAGGAAACACAGGGACGAACGTTAGCGTAGAGTCCAAGCGTCTTGCGGACGGTGACATTTAAGCTCTTGTAGCCGCCACCTTGCGGCGTTGTGATCGGGGCTTTGAGGAAAACTTTGGTGCGCCGCAAAGAGTCCCAGGCGCTCGGCTCAATGCCCGAGCTATTGCCGGAGAGATAAACCTTCTCGCCAATGTCTATCGTTTCAATCTCGAGCGCAGCTCCGGCTGCCTTCAGTATGTGAAGCGTCGCCGCCATAATCTCCGGCCCGATGCCGTCGCCATGCGCGACAGTGATGGGAACAGAATTCGACATAGTTCGAATCAAACCTTTCGCGACCTTAGTTATTGAGAGTAAAGCAATATATTCCAAGGCGAGGACACAAGCAATCGGGCCGGAGTGGTGATGGAATAATTCTGCGATGATGATTCGCTAGGAGCGTAGTCTGCACGCATAAGTTTTGTTCCGCTACAAAGTTCCTTGTATCTCACGAGATCCCACTCAAACTGGCTACGTCTTGCTCTTCCCTCTACGGTTGGCATATAAGCCCAATCAGTTGAGTGCTGAGGTACAGGGAGTTATTGATCAATGCATGAAACTAAATTGCCATCACAAGCAATGCCCTCTATCATGACAGCTATGCAGGCTGTGAGCGGAACGCACCTTTCAACTAGAACCACGATACATCATGGCGATGCTCGGGAGCTGGATTGGATTCCAGATTCATCAATCCACTTGGTCGTGACTTCCCCGCCATATTGGACGCTGAAACGTTACCGCGAGAATGATCGTCAGATGGGGCACATTGTCGATTACGAGACCTTCC
>JALZOO010000590.1 GCA_030913905.1 Acidobacteriota bacterium | reverse complement strand
ATTGCAGGCTGACCGCTCTTTAGCTCATTGACAACTAAACCCAGAATGATTAGGACTAGGAAAAACATCACTATGAGGAAGACAGGACCAACCATAAAAGCCATCAACCGCCGCATGACAATTCCTCCTGTTTGCTAGGTATTGTGCACTGCCTTGCACCTATCGATAATCGGCTTGGGCCAATCAGCAATTTCGAGAAAAATGACCAGTAATCATTATCGTCGCTTGAGCGAGAGGGTGCATTGTTTGGGAGACTCTGCCCTCCAGCCTTGCTATTGCTTGTTAATCTTAAATCGCGAATCGAAAAAGCCTTTGATTAATGAACCTTGTCCGCGTGGACGAATGAACCTGTGGGTCTCACCAATTCACCGGCTTCAAGTCGGGGCCGCAGATGTGGCCAAACTCTCCGGGGTGGTCATGAGCAACGTCGTGCGTTACGTGGCCGGCGTACCAGACGACTACGTCGTGGTTGTTGATCGCTTCGCCGTTGACGAAGCCATCGAGGTTGGCTTCGGTCACGCAGCCGTTGCCGCCGGTAGTGCAGTTGACTCCGTCATCGAGCTCTGAGGCGCGATAACGTAGGAACCAAACGTCGCCGCGCGGATAGGGCCAATCCGGCGAAGCCGTGGCGACTCCATCCTCCGGTCCCGGAATAATTTCGTAGCCTTCGCCGCTCACCGTGTTCTCCACTCGCCACTTGCGCTGGCGCGCGGTGCGGTGATTGTGACACGCGCGTGCTCCCGGGCGAGACGCTCGTACCACATTTCAAGTGACTTCCTACCCGGTTGAAGCAGGGACCTTTGTTTATTGACTCTCGCAAACAATGCCGCAGCACGCGCAGGTTGCCACAGAGGCTAATCCACCTCAAAAATACGGGTCGCCTCGCGCCAGACTGCATCAAAGTCGTCGTTGTTCGCCTCGAAAATCTCGTGGCATCTGTTTGCACTTAAGAGACTCTCGCGGAAAAGCTGAACATGGGGCATGTCGCCAAAACTAAAGTGCGATCCCGAAAACAATCCTAGTTGTTCCGCCTCATCGATAATGCCTTGTTGAGTTTGCTCGAAACGCACTCCTTTCGGGCCGGCCGGCTTGTCAGTGAACACCTGGCCATCGAGCACTGGATACATGTCCGTCGCGAGGCCGTAATTATGGTTCGAGAACCCGCCTCTCACGAAGGTAACCTTTGGGCCCGGAGTGGTTCTACCCTTCGCGAAGAGAATGTCCTGCTCGTGAAACGTGCGAAATCCATCTGTCATCAGGGCGGTCATGCCGCGTTGGGCTAACGCCTCTGCCAGAAGACCAAGTTTTCGTCGGAAGGCGGGGTGCAACTTGATCTTCTTGTTGCGCTTATCAATTTTGGCTAGCGAAGTCAGGGTGACTTTGTTTGCCGCGTCGAGGGCGGCGAGTGTAGCTGCTCCGACTTTGCCTTCCTCTCCCGCCGCCAACTGGATGGCCTCGCGTTGCTGGAAAGCAACTACGGCGTTTTTTGTGTTCTGTCCAAAAGCGCCGTCGTCAAACACGCCGAGCAGCAGTTGGACTGCCGCGACGGAAGCGCCTCTGTGACTGACTTGCAGGAAAGCGCCGGCGTTACGCACTTGATCTAAAGTCGGCACTGCCAGGGCAGGACTGCTCATGATATTGCTCCTTTCGAACTTATGGGGTCGTTAGTGACCCTCGTGTTGACTGGCAAGCTGGAGTGAGAAGGATGCGGCGGTCAGATTTGGCGGTCGCAGGCTCTGAGGACCAGCCTGTCAAAAAGTTTCGAGTTTCGAGTTCCAGGTTTCGAGTTCCGAGTTCCGAGTTCCGAGTTGGCTTCGAGTTGGGTGGAACTCGATTTCAAGACCTGGGTATTGCGAGGTGGGCGAAGCATACTCTTCGCCTCATTTTGAAGTCAATCGTGAATCGCGAATCAAAGAGCAAAGGGCCAAGAGCGAAGAAACGAAGGCTCTTGCGGCTCCATGACTTTTACTTCCAGCGCAGTCACGCGCGATGCGCCCGCCGCTTGCCCGCAGCAGCCCGACTCGCAGTAACGCAAGGCTGTCAGCTTGCGTCGCAAACTAACAGTTTGCGGTACAACTCCCGCCAGAATCCCTTTCTCGATCGACGGAGGATCTAAGCGTCCTCCCGGTACCTCAAAAACGAAGCGCTTGTAGCTGTCGCTGGTGCAATCTGCGGCGTCGATAGATGCCTTGCTGCGGAGCGCGTCCAATCATCCGGTTCACCGATGGATCCAAATAATAAGAAGGATCGGTGGCTCCGGGATAGAGCTTTCGCCCCGTGTAAACGGGATTGTTGGAATTCATGGTTGTGCTCATGTCAACGAGCACTTGAGGAAGTGACCGATAAGAACTGTGAACATCCAACTGCGAGCCAAGATCGACTGTAACCTGAGCGCAATCTATGCCAGCCACAGTTTTCGGAATCGCAGTCGCCGGAGGATAGGCGTAGGGTCCTATTAGTCCCAGACGAGTCGGGTATGCCTGATCATGAAACGCAAAGAATTCATAATCCGAGTAGCAAACATCGAGATCACAACCTGAGTAGTAGACTGTGGTTTGGTTGCAGATCGTAGTTATGGCATCTCCCCATTGACCTTGCTGAAGCATCGCGGCAGATATGTCCGCAGCCAGCATGAGAGCGTTATTCACTCCTGAAGATACATTTGCTTTCTGCAGCGCCATCATTCCCAGCAGCAACATAAAGTTTCCTTCAGAGTGGGTGATGATGTTGAGGTTTAGCGGTTGATTATTGATGCGGATTGCCAATAGGGCTTGCATCAAATTGACGAAGGCCTCGGTGCTACCATTGATGTTGTCACGAATCGTACCGGAAGTATTCTGTGGCGGCCGGCTGGTTGCATAATAACTTGGTCGTGGGCCAACAAGTTCGCCGTAGCTTGGCCAGTCAAAACCAATCAGTAAGCCGTTGTATCCTCCCGGGCTGGACAAGGCGGAGCCGAAAGCAGCGGTCGACGAAATCGCGTCATCAAAAGTGACCGCGAGGCCGTGTACGTATATGGCCAAATTTGCCGGGCCATTAGATCCAGCAGTGTTCTGGAGATCTGTCTGCAACGGCGTCAGGAAGTCTGACTCAGACACACTTGCATAGT
>JALZOO010000576.1 GCA_030913905.1 Acidobacteriota bacterium | reverse complement strand
TGGGAACTCGCACGTGCTCGATGGCTTTGATGAAGTCGCGAAGTTGGTCAGTGTCGAACACTGGCTGAGTTATCGCGTACTGCGCGCCCGCTTCAACTTTATATTCAAAGCGGCGAATCTCTTCGTCGAGGTTAATCGCGCCGGGATTGACGCCCACGCCGATGCAAAATGCGGTCGGTTGTCCGATGGGGTTGTTGCCGAGGTCGAGCCCATGGTTGAGTTTATTCACCATGTTCGTGAGTCCGATGGCGTCGATATCAAAAACTGCTGTCGCATCAGGATATGGGCCCATCTTCGGCGGGTCGCCCGTGATGAGCAGTAAATTGTGAAGGCCCAACGCAGAAGCGCCCAACAAGTCGGACATCATCCCCAGCAGATTTCGATCGCGGCAGCAGTAATGCAGCACTGACTCGATTCCAATTTCCCGTTCCACCAACACCGCCGTGGCCATCGCGCTCATGCGCGACTGCGCACGCGCGCCGTCGGGAATGTTGACGCCGTCGACACCCGCATCTTTCAACAATCGAATCGAGTCAAGCGTCTTCTGAGCGTCCACACCTTTCGGCGGTAGCACTTCAACCGAAGTTACAAACTCGCCCTGAACGATCTTTCGCGACCAGTTTGAACGCTCTTCCGGTGGAACCATCTTAAGATCCGCCGGCGTAATCTCTTTGACCCGGGCGAGCGGACCTGAGGAGAGAATAACTTTCTGGGCGCGCGGCGAAGCAGCACGAACTGCGTCGGAGATTAACTTGATGTGCGCCGGCGTCGTGCCGCAGCAACCACCAATGAACTTGGCGCCTGCCTGGATAAACCGCTTGGCAAACTTCGACATGTACTCCGGCGAACACATGTAGAACTGGCGGCCCTGAACGTCGCGAGGCAAGCCTGCATTGGGTTGCGCAGCCAACTTCTTCTTGGTGATGGCGCGCATCTTCTCGAGCGCGGACAAAATAATCGCCGGGCCAACGCCGCAGTTGAGTCCGATTATGTCGGCGCCCCACTCATCTAACTTCGCGGTGAAGAGCTCCGGCGTCGTGCCGTATGCGGTGTTGCCGTCGGTCTGGATCGTCATCTGCGCCATGATGGGCAGGTCGCAGAGTTCCTTGACTGCTCGTATGGCCTGTCGCATTTCCGAAGCATCGGAAAATGTTTCCAATAGGAAAAGATCTACGCCGCCCTCGAGTAGAGCAGCGACCTGGTCTTTGAATAAGTCCTTCGCCTCGTCGTAAGACGTCGGGCCGTATGGCTCAATGCGCAGGCCCAGCGGTCCAACCGCGCCGGCAACGTAACACGAACCGCCGCCGCCTGCGCGCGCCAGCCGGGCGGCCTCGATATTGATCTCGCGCATGCTGCCCTCAAGCCCATACTGGGCCAACTTGGGAACAGTCGCGCCGAAGGTGTTGGTCTCGAGGATGTCTGCGCCGGCACGGCAATACTCAGCGTGAACTTCGCGCACCAGGTCAGGATTGCTGATGTTCAGCTCGTCGTAGCAGCGATTGATGTACACGCCTTTAGCGTAGAGCATCGTGCCCATCGCGCCGTCGAAGACGTGAATGCCGTCGGATTCGAGTAGGTCTCTAAAAGGTTCCATGGAGTAGATTGCCGATTTCCGATTGCCAATTCAAGAGCAGCCATCGATATCAATCAATCGGCAATCGGCAATTGGCAATCGAAAATGAGAAGTCCCGCGCTAAACAACGCAGGACTTCATTAAATACTGAAGTTTTCGGGTTCGGTCTTCTTTGACTTGCCCGAGCTGTTTAGCCGTTTGTTTTACGTGGCCGCAAGTCGCCTTAACTCACCACGTTTTCCAATTGTGCTTATACGCCCCGAAAACGATGACTGTCAAGCCAGCGCCTCTGGACCCACCCGCTACCGCGTGGTGGTACTGACTTCATCTCCAAAAACAAGCTCTCGCAATGGGGCCAGTAGGGTAGCGTCTACTCTCTACCCGAGAACACATAGCCCACGCTGATTGTTCCACGCACGGTGGGTTCCCGCCCGATGCGTGCCTCCGGCGCAATAAACAAACGGTCTGTCACAAAGATTTTCAAGCCCGCTCCTGCGCTGGCCGTCCAGGTCGTGAAGGATGTATCGAAAGTACGCGGAGCGCCCGTAGTAAAGTCAAACCCAGAAAACCGTCCGCGATGATGAAGTACGCCCGCACCACCAATGACATAAGGCACAAACCTTTTCGTTGGATCGGTAATGTCATAGGCCACGCTGGGTTGAAAAACGTAATCTTGATCCCGCTGAGAGTAGCGCATGTAGAGAAACTCCGGCTCTACGCTAAGGCGGCGTGTGACGTAAATCCTGATGGAGCCCCCGACAACGCTATGAGGGACCTCATCGAAACTTGCGCCTCCAAATGTCGCTTTAATCTCTGCTTTAGGAGGTGTCGGTTCCTGCTGGGCCACTGTCTGAAGAAAGCAACACAGTATTACAACAACGCTACTGATCACACTTTTCAAGCGGCAGATTTCTAATCGTGACGGTCTCATTAGTTATCGCTCCTACCGGACGGAGTTCAAAAGTCCAGAGGCGTAGCGCAACCGCCGTGCCTGTTTCCTATTGCTCAAAGAGGCCAGCTTCCTGAAGGGACCAGAGCGCAGACAAAATAAAATTACTCCACTAGAAAGCAGATGGCGGCTTGGGAAGGGCTAATCGAGGCGAGCAGTGCCGGCACATTCTTCAAGCGCGTTACCCAAAACGTCCTTGACATGGCCCGCAAACTTTGGCTGAATGCGTGGCATAAACCCCGTGCAACTCCCCGTAATTGTCGTTGAGTCCAAAATTCTGGAGGATCTGGAACTATGGCCACGGCCAATACCATCAGCAGTCCCGCAGTAGCCCACATGGATAAGCATCCGAAGGGTCTTTATGTGCTCTTCGCCACAGAGATGTGGGAGCGCTTCAGTTTCTATTCGATGTTGGCGCTGTTTACGCTCTATTTGCAGAACCCTGATGAAGGCTTCGGGTGGTCAGCCGCCCGCGCCACTGGGCTCTACGCGAACTATCTGATGTTCGTTTACGCCAGCCCGATCGTCGGTGGTTGGCTGGCGGATAAGAAACTTGGCTATCGCAAGGCGGTCATGATTGGCGGCTTCTTCTTCATGGCCGGTCACGGACTGCTGTCGATTCGGTCGATGCCCGCAGTCTATGCCGCGCTGACGTGCCTCGTGATTGGTAACGGCCTTTTCAAGCCGAACGTCTCCACGATGGTCGGGAATCTCTATCCTGAAGGCAGTCACCTCAAGGACCGCGCCTACAACATCTTTTACATGGGCATCAACATCGGGGCATTTCTGGCTCCGGTGGTAATGGAGCTCGTCAAGCAAAGAGTTGGCAACCACCCCGCCTTCGCCATTGCTGCTTTCGGAATGGTCATCTCCGTCGCGATCCTCTGGAAGTTTAAAAAGTACGTTGAAGAACCAAAGAAAGGCGCGATTCTCGAAGAGCCGACGGGTGATGTGGCCCCAGTCGCCGTGGATGCACCGCCGGAGGGCGTCAGCCATCAGGGCGAAAGTGAAGATGAGCGACCTACGAGGGGCGGGAAGCGTGCGTCTGCGGGTGCTTCGGCAGCGCGCGCCGGCGTGATGGACGCCGTACCCGAATCGAAGCGCGTCTTCGCGCTGCTCGTGATCTTCGCGATAGTCATCGTCTTCTGGATGGTGTTCCATCAGAACGGTTCAACTTTGACCTACTGGGCCGACGACAATACAGACTGGAACGTCTCCGGTACGATCTCGAACGCGATCAACCCCTTCTGGGTCGTGACACTCACTTTCCCCTTGGTGTGGCTCTGGCGGTATCTCGACATGCGAGGCAAGGAGCCTGCGACTCCGACGAAGATGGCGATCGGCATGACCTTAACCGGCCTCTCGTTCTTCATCCTTTTCTTTGCCGCGAAGCAAGGAGAGAACATGGTGCCCAACGAATCGCAGTTAACCTCGGGTAACTTCAGAGTTACGGAGCGCACATTGAATAACATGCGGGCTGAAGGTGTTCCGGAGGATGTCGTCTCAAAGGTAGGCGCGAGGGCTGTTCCTGACGATGTTCTTAAACGACTGGAATCGGAAGGCGTGTCTGAAGGTGTGCTTCAAAAGATGAAGTTGGAGGTAATTGACGAGAAGTATGCTGGGCCGGACAAGCTGATGGCAGACCTGCAACCCGTACTGGGTCCAGAGCTGGCAACCAGATACAGGCCGCAGATTCTCCGGCACTCTTACCTCTTTAAGGTCTCTCCGTTCTGGCTCATCCTGGCCTACGCCATCGTCACACTTGGTGAGTTAATGCTGTCACCAATGGGACTGTCGCTAGTCTCGAAGGTTGCGCCGATCAGGATGCGGGGTTTACTGATGGGCGGCTGGTTCGTCGCCACGGCTATCGGCAACAAGCTGACTATGATCGGGGTCTATTGGGACAAGTGGTTCCAGTCGAGCTTCTTCGCCATTCTCGGCGCGTGCGCACTGGTCATGGCGGTTGTGCTCGTCTTGCTGCTGAAACCCTTAAAGAAGGCGATGCCGGGAGTGTAATAGCTGGGGGTCGTGGTTTATTCTGCGAGGGTGGCAGAGTCGCAACTTGTGACCCGCCACCCTCTTTTGCATGCAGCGGCACTCAAGAAGTTCAGAGTTCAACCTTTAGGTTGCTACTTGGGATACGCATAAGAAGTTTAGAGTTCAACCTTTAGGTTGCTCCGGTAAACCGACAAACTAAAGTTTGAACTCTTAACTTCTTGAGTGCCCGCGCGGTTATTAATCAAACAGGAGCTAATCAACAAGTGAAATACCGACACACGTTCTTACTCGCATTACTTCTATCTGCTCTTTCGTTTCCAGTCTTCGCT
>JALZOO010000559.1 GCA_030913905.1 Acidobacteriota bacterium | reverse complement strand
ACGCGCCTCCGATGGATGACACTAGAGGGTAATGCCTACCGGAGAGCAAATGGGAAGGGCTGAAGTATAACTAAAGGCCAAGCGGGGGGCAAAACTTAGGGGAAGGAAGCAGTAGCAGGAGGCAGGAGCAGGAGGAGAACGCAGTAAGCAAAAGGCAGTTCTGCTACTGCACCTGCTTCCTGCTCCTGCATCCTAGCTTCACGGGCGGAGAAACACCTTCATTACGCCTTTTTTCCCGGCGCGTTCCATCGCATAGACACCGTGAGTGAGCGGATATTCCTCGCTTATCAAACTATCTATGTCAATGGCGCCCTTCTTGAGAAGATCCAGTGCGGGCTGAAAGCGGCCGCAGCGGGAACCCAGGATAGTAATCTCATCTACAACTAAGCGCGCTTGATCAATCTCATCGACTCTGACGTTTTCCGCAAATGTTGATTTCAAAACCAGCACGCCCTTGGGACGCAACATCTCCACAGCGCCGGCGAAAGCTGATGGTGACCCTGAAGCCTCCACTACCACGTCGAACTCTCGCTTTCGCTTGGCGCCGGCTTTTACCGTCGCTGTCTCGATGCCGCGTCGTTCAGCAATGCGCAGTTTTTCCGGATGCTTGCCTATCAACAAAACTTCGGCGCCGGTTAAGGCCAGGGTCTGCGCGCACAACAGTCCGAGTTTCCCGTCACCAATCACTGCCACGTGGTGAGTGCTCTTAACAGCGACGCGTTCCATGATCCCGCACGCCGCCGCGAGTGGTTCGGTAAAAACCGCGTGTTCGTCCGCTATCTTGTCTGGAACGCGGAAAAGGTTTGTCAGGGGTAGCCGTAGAAACTCTGCGTGGGCGCCATCGCGGCCAACGATCCCGAGTACGGTGCGTTTCGGACAATGACGCGGATCACCCCCGAGACACATTTCACACTTTCCACAACCGGCGTTAATTTCACCGACCACACGCTGTCCCACTAACGTTCGGTCAGGACCTTCTTCTACGACGCCGACAAACTCGTGTCCGATGGTTCCTTTAAACCCTGCGTAACCGCGCGCGATTTCAAGATCGGTGTTGCATATGCCGGAAAGCAGCACGCGCACCAGTGCCTCTTCACCTGACTCAGGCTGCTCGATTTCTTTTACTGCCAGTTTCTTTTTTTCGACGCGGAGGGCTTTCATAAAAGCAGAAGTCAGAAGTCAGAAGTCAGAAGTCAGAGGCCAGAAGCCAGATGTTAGTCATACGAGGTCAGATGTCGGAGGGGGAACAGCATGCTGCTGAGCTCTGACTTTTGAACTCTGACATTTGACCTAAACTTATGATCTCTGACCTCTGACCTCTGCTTTCAGAAGCTTCTCGTTCGTGTGTAAACATTTTGAGACGTGAGCTGGACAGTTTGTTTACGTCCCGCAACAGTTATCGGCAGACGCCACTCAAGTTCTTCATCGCCCGACAACAGCGCGTGTAGCCACCAACTGCCGGCGGGAACGGAAACAAACGTCTGGCCAGACCTATCCAGCCTGGCAGCTACCGGGCTACGACCCTTCATGCGCTCACTTAGGAAATCGTCAAAACGTTTGCCGGCGCGTCTTTCTGTAAAGTACTCATGCCGCGCCGCGACAATGTCGATCGGGTAGAGCTCAAGAGCAATGTCGAGTGCCCCCGCCTGGTTACCGGCAGATGGACGCAAGACGATCTGCAACATCGTTTCCCCACGCGTCGCCGGTTCGTCTTCCTTCGACGATTGGGGTAGATGGGAGTAAATCATCCAGCCGGCCCCAACAAGCGCGACGAGAAGCGCTGCGCGAAGCAGCACAGTCATCAAGCTGTAATAGATGCCAGTAGTCTTCATGCGTTCGAGAGTCTACTTCTTCAGAGCACGAACGTAGCTCACCAGCGATTCGATCTCCTGTTCAGAAAACTTCTTCCCAAATGCAGGCATCTTTTTACCTTTGCCGTTCATGACCGAATTGAATATGCGCTCGTCACTGACGTCGTTCTGCCATTCCGAATTAGTTAGATTACGAGCGTGGTTGAATTTCGCTTTCAGTGTTTTTGCACGGCCATCTTTGCCGTGGCAAGAGGCACAGTTTTTCGAGTATAGCTGGGCCGCACTCCGTGCGGAGGACACTGAAACCTCGCCACTTTGTACGGGGCCAATTAAGATGGCGCCAAAGGTGACTGCAAAAATAAGAACTACGAAAACATACTTCATAATTACTTCTCTCCAGCAACGGTTCGTCGCTATCGATAACTGAAACAGTTATTTCAATCCGGAGAGATCTTGATGGCATCATACCGAACACCGGAACTTTTGTGTACCTCCCAACTTCGCGTGGCGACGCAGGTCAAATACGCGTTTGCGGTTCCAGTTGAAACGTTTTCGAATGCGAAGTAAGCTCAACGCCTAACGAACGGTCAGCAAGGAGTAAATTGGAAACGGATCGAGACAAATTTCGCGATGAGTGCGGTGTGTTCGGAATTTACGGTCACCCGGATGCAGCCCGCCTAACCTATCTAGGACTTTACGCGCTCCAGCATCGTGGCCAGGAATCATGTGGCATCGTTTCGGCTAATGGTTCGGAGCTGCGGCAGGAACGAGCAATGGGGCACGTAGCTGACGCATTCGATCAAGCGTCGCTTGATCGCTTGAATGGCGCCAGCGCTATTGGCCACGTTCGATATTCAACCGCCGGCGAAGTTTCCATTCGCGAGGCCCAGCCGTTTCTGGTTACCTGCCAGCATGGCCAGATCGCTGTTTGTCACAACGGCAACCTTCCTTTTGCTCGCGAAGAACGACGAAAACTGGAGCGCGAAGGCGCGATCTTTTCCGCCACCTCCGATACTGAAGTGGTTCTCCACGGTGTAGCTCGATCGAAAAAGGGTTCCGTTCGCGAAGCAATTCCGGAAGTCCTGCGAAACACCGAAGGGGCATTTTCGATGCTGTTTTTAACGCCTTCGGAATTGATTGCCATACGCGATCCGCGCGGCTTTCGTCCGTTGGCGCTGGGACGTTTGGGTGATGCCTGGGTACTTGCTTCTGAAACGTGTGCGTTCGATCTGATCGATGCGCAGTACGTCCGTGACGTTGAACCCGGCGAGATGCTGGTGATCGATCAGGATGGTTTGCGTTCGTCTCATCCGCTGGAGAAGAAGAGCCCGTCGATGTGCATGTTTGAGCACGTATACTTCGCTCGACCGGACTCGCTGATTTACGGACAATCGGTAAACGAATCGCGCCACAGAATGGGAGCGAGGCTCGCCATAGAACAACCTGCTGGAGCTGACGTTGTCGTCCCCGTTCCTGATTCAGGGACCGTGGCGGCCATCGGTTATTCGGCACAAAGCGGAATCAGTTTTCGGTTTGGTTTAGTGCGCAACCATTATGTGGGCCGTACGTTCATTGAGCCGAAGCAATCGATTCGCTCGTTCGGTGTTCGCATCAAACTGAATCCCGTGCGTGCATTGATTGAAGGGAAGCGCGTGGTCTTAATTGACGACTCGATTGTGCGCGGCACAACTTCCAAGAAGATCGTCAGGATGGTCCGCGAAGCCGGCGCGAAAGAGATTCATTTGCGGATTAGCTGTCCGCCTACGATCAGCCCGTGCTATTACGGCATCGACACACCCAACAAAGCGGACTTGATTGCCGCGCAGATGTCGGTTAAAGAGATTTGCAAGTTTATTGAAGCCGATTCGCT
>JALZOO010000547.1 GCA_030913905.1 Acidobacteriota bacterium | reverse complement strand
TTCTAACTGAGACAAGTCCCGGCGCCATTCTGGGAGAGCTGGCAGTGCTTTGCGGTATCACGCGTTCCGCTTCCGTGCGCGCCGGCGAGAAGTCAGTAGTTCTACAGTGGAGTGGCGATGCTTTTCGTAGTTTGTTGTTGCGAGATCCATCATTGTCACAACGAATCTTTCGCGAAGCGCTGCGTACTCTGATCGAAAAAGAGCGATCACTGATTGACGCACTTGTGAAGACGCAGGGCGCCGTGAGTTAAGTTTGCAATCAGCAACGATATTCAGCACATGAGCTTTCTTAACACCCTGATTAAGGACCCGAAATATCAGACCAGTGAGCCGCGCAAGCCGGAAGAAGTCGCTGATTCGGACGTCATCATCAGCCCCGACACTAAGCGCGATAATCGGATTCCGCCAGGGCAATCGCGGACAAAGAAGTGGCCAGTGCTTGATGCGCACGGCACGCCGGAAGTCGATCTGGCAACGTGGTCGTTTGAATTAGACGGATTAGTTGAGCATCCGCAGACGTGGTCGCTCGATGAGTTTATGCAACTGCCGGCGGCGAAGGTGTACGCCGACTTTCATTGCGTTACGCGGTGGTCTCGTCTGGACAATGTCTGGGGCGGCGTGTCAACGCGCGAAGTAGCAGAGATAGTCGGCATAAAGCCCGAGGCGAAGTTTGTCGTAGCGCTAGCGTACGACTACGGCTGGACCACAAACGTTCCGATCGAATATTTCCTTAAAGAAGATTCGCTGTTTGCGTGGTCACATGACGGCGCGCCGATCCCACCCGAACACGGCGGCCCAGTCCGCTTAATCATCCCACAGCTTTACGCGTGGAAATCCGCGAAGTGGGTTAAAGGAATTCGTTTCCTCGCTGAGGACCAGGCCGGCTTCTGGGAAGAAGGTGGCTACCACATGCGCGGAAATCCGTGGGGTCCGGGCGATGGCGAAAGGTTTCGCTGGTCGTGAGTTCTATTCCCAGAGATGCCGCCGCGGTAATTCTCCTCGCTCACAACACCAACCCACTCGACCCGAAAGTTTTTCTGGTTCGTCGCAGCCACAAGCTTGCCTTTCTCGGCGGCTATCATGCTTTTCCCGGTGGGCAGGCGGATGCGAGTGACGCAGACGCACGCGTTGAAAACTGTTCCGATCAGGAAGCGCGGACCGCCATCAGTTGTGCTGCACGCGAGTTGTTTGAAGAAACGCAGGTCCTGGTGGCGCGCGGCGGCGAGGCGCTGACGCAGGGCCAAAGAGCTTCCCTGCTTGATGATCTCCAGTCCGGCCGTATGCCCTGGCCGGCGTTGTTGCAGCACTACCAGCTGCATCTCGACGCGGGCGATTTCACTTTTGTTGGGCGCTGGGTAACACCACCTTTTGCCGCAAGGCGTTTCGACACCTTGTTCTTTCTGGCTCACTGCCCAAACAAACAGCGTGCACACGTGGCCGGCGATGCAGAGTTGGACAGCGGCGAATGGATCTCTGCGACCGAGGCAGTTTCGCGCTGGCAGCGTTCTGAAATAATCCTCGTGCCGCCTGTGCTGCATGCGTTGAAAACCCTGGCCTGCGGCCTTGGCGAAGATTTGGTCGAGCGTTTCCTTTCTGCGCCGAACGCGCAGGGAGAACCAACGCGCCGCATCGAGTTTCGTCCGAATTACATTTGTTTTCCGGTTCGAACTCCGACCAAGCCGCCTGCGACGCATACCAACTGCTACCTCGTTTACACTTCTGACGAGCTACTCATCATTGATCCCGGCTCGCCTTATGAAGATGAGCAACAGACCCTGGCAGCCACTGTAGAAGAATTGCTTGTGGAAGGAAGAACCTTGCGCGAAGTGATCTTGACTCACATGCACCCCGACCATGTGGGCGGAGTCAACTCGTTACGACAACATTTTGGCCAAGACGTAAGGGTGGCTGCTCATCGATTAACTGCCGAGCCATTAGCGGATCTTTTTCGAGTGGATCGCTTCATAGAAGACGGCGAGGAGATCAAGCTCAGCGGTTCGCCACACGTCACTCTACGCGCGATGCATACGCCCGGCCACGCGCGCGGGCACTTGTGTTTCTATGAAGAACGAACGGGTACGCTGATCTCCGGTGACAACATCGTCGGGCTGGGTTCGGTGCTCATCGATCCACCCGAGGGGAACATGATTGATTACCTTGCGTCACTTCGTCGCATGCGCGCTTTGTCAAACCTTTCCGTCATCTTTGGTGGGCACGGGCCGGCGATTGCGAACCCCCATGAGAAGCTCGACGAATACATTGCGCATAGACTGGACCGCGAACGAAATATTCTCAGCGCCATGCGTGATGGCGCGACAACTCCGAAGGAGATCGTGGCTCGCGTCTACACCGACGTTTCTCCGAAGGCGCACGCGATGGCTGAACGGGCCGTACTCGCACACCTCGAGAAGCTTCAAGCAGACGGATTGGTTTCACAAGAAAGCAAAGGCGGCTACACCGTCACCAACACGTAAGCCTCCAAACCACAAAGCATCGCGGACTGAGTCATCTCCTTGGAGTGTGCCGGCCTGGCGGCGCTTTGGTCCGCGGCGGCTTGGCGCCACCTCCGACTAAACCACGGATATCGTCGTTGGCGAAAGCGGCGCCAGGCCGCCGCACTCCAAAGAGTCGACTCTTTAGGCCGGCACCTCCGGCATTTCTTCGCGTTCGTGCTTTCCGCTCTTTGCGGGTAAACTTTCCTAAAACCTCTTTCAACTCCGAGGACAATTATGGAACGAGCAAGGACGTTAGGTGAGGTACGGGCGAGTGGCTACCGGAGTGTCTCCGTCAAAGACGAGCTGCGCGCGAATCTCATTAAGAAACTGAAGAGCGGCGAAAGACTTTTTCCAGGCATTGTTGGTTACGACGAAACCGTCGTGCCTCAACTCGTAAACGCTATTCTCGCGAAGCACAATACGATTCTGCTTGGACTCAGAGGCCAAGCGAAGAGCCGCATCATCCGTCAACTGACGGAGTTGTTAGATGACTTCATTCCCATCATCGCGGGTTCGGAAGTCAACGACGATCCCTTCCATCCGATTTCAGCATACGGCCGTCAGACTCTCGAACTTCATGCTGATTCCACACCGATCCAGTGGGTCCCGCGCGATGCTCGTTTCGTTGAGAAACTGGCAACGCCGGATGTGACGATTGCCGACATTATCGGTGATGTCGATCCCATCAAGGCCGCCAAGGGTGGACACCTGTTGAGCGACGAGCTGACGATTCATTACGGGCTTCTGCCGCGGGCAAATCGCGGGATCTTCGCGATCAATGAGTTGCCGGATCTCGCCGGCAAGATTCAGGTGGGCCTCTTCAACATCATGCAGGAAGGCGACGTGCAGATTAAGGGATATCCGGTGCGTCTGCCTCTTGATGTGATGCTGATCTTTTCCGCAAACCCGGAAGACTACACGGCTCGCGGTAAGATCATCACGCCGCTGAAGGATCGTATCGGCACTGAAATCACCACGCACTATCCGGCAGAGATTCAAACGGCGGTTGAGATTACGCGTCAGGAAGCCTGGGTGACGCGCGACGGTCTTAGCGAGCGGTTGCACATTCCTGATTTCATCCGCGAGACCGTCGAGCAAATTGCCTTTGAAGCGCGCGATGACAATCGAGTCGATAAACACTCCGGAGTTTCGCAACGCATGCCGATCACTGTTATCGAGTCGGTAATCTCAAACGCGGAACGACGCGCGCTGCTGACCGAAGAGCAGGAAATTGTCCCGCGAATTTCTGACATCTACGCTGCAATTCCTTCCATGACCGGCAAGATGGAACTTGAATACGAAGGCGAACAAATTGGCGCTAATCGCATCGCGAAGGATTTGATCAAACGCGCGGCCGGCGAAATATTCGAAGGCTATTTCGTGGGAATTGATTTCATGCAGACGGTGCAGTGGTTTGATCAGGGGAACAACCTGCGTTTGGCGGACACTGCTTCGGCAAAGGAATGCAAAACGTTGCTGGAGGCCGTGCCCGAGTTGATCGAGACGTCGTTGATTCCGTTTGATTTCAAGGAGTCGGACCAGGCAAACGTAGTGGCCGCGTGCGAGTTTGTCCTGGAAGGTCTTTATGCCCAAAACAAAATCAGCCGCAACGAGGAAGGCGGCTACACAGCAGTGACGAAAGCGAAGAAGGACCGGCGGGGAATGATCTACGACGATCTGACTGAGACGGGAAAATATAGCTAACCCAATGCCAATTGCCAATTTCCGATTGCCGATTAGCGGTAGTCGCAAAGCAAGTTCTGGCAATCGGCATTCGGCAATTGCAAATCGGCAATGAAGTTTACGCGCTACTCAAAATTCAAAGGCCTCGACGTCTCGGGCATCAACCTCGGTGATCTGATGGATGGTTTGTCCGACTCTTTGCTCGATTCAGGTTACGACGACGATTACTACTGGACTCGCCAAAGACGACCGCAGGACACTTCACTCGACGCCCTGCGTCGCGCGCTGTTGCAAGCGTTGATGGACCAGGGGTTGGTGAGTCAGCATCAGATTCAGGAGATGCTTGCAGATAACGAAGGTAAGTTTAAGGGTTCGATGCTCGAAGAAATGCTCAACCATTTAATTGAGCGACTGGTTGAAGAGGGTTATCTGACGCTGAAAGAGGAGCCGGCGCAACAGCCGCGGCAAATGCAGTCGCCGCGTGGCCCGGACAATCCCGAGGTTTCAGAGCCCTTGCCGCGCAACGTCAAGTTTGAAGTGACTGAAAAGGGCTTGGATTTTCTCGGGTACAAGACTCTCAGGGACTTGCTCGGCAGTCTCGGGAAAAGCTCCGTTGGGCGACACGACACGACGCACCTCTCGACTGGCATCGAAGCTGCCGCTGCCAGCAAGCCTTACGAGTTTGGCGACACAATCAATCTTGACGTCAACACAACGCTGCTGAGCGCGATTCAGCGCGAAGGTCTGAAGGTCCCGCTGAATCTTGAATACAGCGACCTGCATGTCCATCAATGTGATTATCAATCGTCATGCGCGACGGTGGTGATGCTCGATTGCTCGCATTCAATGATTCTCTACGGTGAGGACCGATTTACGCCGGCGAAAAAAGTGGCGCTGGCGCTGGCACACCTGATTCGGACGCAGTATCCGGGCGACTCGCTCAAGATCGTGTTGTTCCATGATGCTGCGGAAGAGTTGCCGCTGGCGAAACTTGCCACCACACAAGTTGGTCCTTATCACACGAACACAGCTGAGGGTCTGCGGTTGGCTCGCCGCATTCTGCAATCGCAGCGCAAAGAGATGAAACAGATAGTGATGGTTACCGATGGCAAACCGACGGCTTGTTTTATTGACGGCGCGGCGCAGACATTCTCGTCTGTGCTGGCAGGGCGGCATGCCGATCCGAGTCACAAAAGGACCGGAAAGAATACCGGCGCCACCACCCGCAGGCTGTACAAGAATTCGATGGGTGGAGATCCGTTTGTGATGGAAGCCACGTTCAAGGAGGTCCAGGCGTGCCGCAAAGCCGGTATAATGATCAATACGTTTATGCTGGCAAGCGACTTTTACCTGGTAGAGTTTGTGAAGCAAATGACTGCGATGACCAACGGCAAGGCCTACTTTGCTAATCCGGGTAATCTCTCACAATTTGTGTTGATAGATTTTCTGCGACGACGAACCAGTCGTGTTCGTTAGTTTCGAACGTCGTTTAGTTTCAAGTCTTATCGAAACCGGTAACTCCGCACGAAAGTAAACAGGCTGCGCCCGACTTAATGGAAAGTGTAAAGCCGAAATCAAACTTTTCCAGAGGACGCCGCCTCATCCCATACCTCGTTCTTGCCATCGGCATGCTCTTCACGCTGATGGTTTCCTACCGACTCGCCAAGGTCACGGAGGCCGAAGACCGTGCGCGGTTCCAAGGGCTGGTCACCGAGGTCCACACGAGCATCGAAAGCCGTCTCAAAACGTATAAGGCACTGCTGTTGGCAGGCACGGGACTCTTCTCAGTCACCGAATCAGTCGATGCAAATGAATTTAGAAGTTTCGTGAAGAGGCTGGGACTGGCTGAACACTATCCGGGAATACAGGGGATCGGTTTCTCCGTTCGACTTAGACCTGACGAACGTAGCGCGCTGATAGCGACGATGCGACGTGACGGTCTCGCGAATTTCGATATATGGCCTGCCTCGGATCGCGGCGAGTATCATTCGATCATCTACTTGGAACCACTGAATGAGCGGAATCGCGTGGCGCTCGGTTACGACATGTTTACCGACAGCGTCCGGCGAGCGGCGATGGAACGAGCACGGGACACTGGTTTACCCGCAGCTTCCGGCCACGTCACGCTGGTTCAGGAGATCGATCCGAAAAACCGGCAACCAGGATTTCTGATCTACGCTCCCGTCTATCGAAACGATCTTCCGACCACGAATGAAACGGAACGCAGAGAGGCCCTGCTCGGTTTTGTTTACAGCCCGTTTCGCGCCGACGACTTCCTCAGCGGCGTCGTCTCCGGCAACTCCCTTCAGGACATCGAGTTTCAGATCTTCGATGGTACCGAGCCGAAGTCCGAAAACCTGCTTCACCATTCAACAGTCGCCGAAGGTTTAGCTCAAACAGCTGGTCAGCCTCGCTTCGTCGCCACCACCAGACTCGACGTCGCAGGTCTTCCCTGGACGATCGCTTATGCGAGTCGCCCTGGTTTTAATTTGTCCTACCTCAGGAGCTGGGTTCCTTATATCTTCCTGGCCGGAACGCTACTCAGTGTTTTGTTTTTCGTCGTTACGCGGTCGCAAACGCGCGCGCGCGATAAGGCTGAACGCTCCGAAGCGGAAATGCGAGAGTCGGAGGCGAAAGTCAGGCAAACGCTCGTTGAACGCCGGCGCGCGGAAGATGCCGTCAGAGAGAGCGAGGAGCGCTATCGCGAACTGGTAGAGAACGCCAACGACATCGTCTTCACGCTCGACCTTGAAGGAAATGTTCGTTCGATAAACAAGGCTGTGGAATCGATCACTGGCTATGCGCAAAACGAATTGCTGGCAATGAACATGAGGGATT
>JALZOO010000544.1 GCA_030913905.1 Acidobacteriota bacterium | reverse complement strand
TCTCCGGCGAACGAATTCAAGCGCCGCCAGTTGCCGCCCACGCTAATCATCTCGCGCAACGCAATCGGAATTGGACGGCGCCGGCCAATCAGTCATCGCTACCGACGCGACCCTTCGGTGAAGTGCTGAGTAGGACAGACATTCCTGTCTGTCGGTCTTTCCAAGAGGGCTGTCGGAAGTTTTCCAAAATTTCCAACCTGCTATTTCGAGAGGCCCGACAGACAGGAATGTCTGTCCTACTTTTTTCCTGCGCTTGACCAGGGCCATTCTTCCGGCGTGCTGCATAATCCGGCTTTGACTAAGTTCCGTTCGATATACGCCTTGATCCGGTAGAATTCATCTTCATTACGCACTAAATGATCAAATGATTCTTCTTGCCAAAAGGTTCTGCCCGTGCGCTTCAGGACTTTATTGCATTCTCGGGCGGTATAGCCCTTGATTGATTTTGTCATCCTCCATAACAAGCGATTCGGCCAGATCAGAATATGAACGTGGTTCGACATCACTGCGTAAGCACTGAGTCGGTACAGCTGTAATTTTTCAGCACCATGGTTGAGAGAGTCCTCCACGATCTTGGCTAAACGAACATCTCTTAACCACGTAGGTCCAAAGCGAGCACGGTCCAGCTCACGATCCAAAATGAGAAACTTCTTACCGAGACTCGCCTCTCTTCGACTTGCTGCCACGGTCTTTCGAGGCAACGAGCCGTATAACCGCCAAGTAATAAACAGAGCCTTGTCGACTTTCTGCCAATGCGGGAGATGTCTGCGATAGAACATGGCCAGACATTGTTGTCAGGCCCATGACTCTAGATCAACGTTCCACGACGTGCTGCATTGATGTTGGTTTAGCAAGATGTCTGGCTTGGAGCCAGATGGACCAAAACTGGCCTCTTCAGACCGTCCGACAGACAGGAATGTCTGTCCTACTACTTTGCATACTTGGCGTAGACTGACTTAACCTTTTCGAGAAAGTCGCGCCTGTCAACGATGTGATAGAGCTTCACGTTCCCTGACCCTCCCGCGAGTTTTTCAATCACCTGCTCCAGAATCTCAAACTGATCTTTTGTCGAGATTTCGTTCGCATCCAAATAGCCACTGAAGCGCAGCCGTCGAATCAAGTCATGCAACGTCAACCGTCCTTCCAAAGTACGGCCGCCATGCACGTGAGATCTACTCAATAGATACTGAACTACCAGGACCTCGGCATGAACCACGGGCGCCAGGAAAAGTCGCGTACCCTCACGCTCCCAACCCTCTTTAATGCGCTGTGAACGACGCACGGCCCGCACTCCAGTGAAGACTTCTACCCAGTCAGTCTTCGGTTCGCGACGCCCGAGATACGCGCGAGTCGTTTCCAGTAGCCAGGCTTCATCATCCAGAGCGACGTGCCGGTCGAGCGTGTCAAGCCAATCGAAAAAGGTGGTTCGTTTGTCTGACTTCGACTCGATCACCTGAAACTGGTCGTCTTTCCTGGGCAGCCCCTTAATCACAGTACGGCGAAGTGCGTCAGTGCTTTTGCCGCCTTCGATGCAAAACGTTTCCAGCAATGCATGCCAGCGCTTGGCCGCATTGCAATAAGGACAATTTGGGTGCTTCTCCTCAGAATCAAAGAAGGGACGAGCGGCTTTCGGGGCAGTGAGCTCGGCTATGGTGGGCGAATATTTCTTGATTTCGGAATACGCAGTGCGGGGTGCGAGGCCAAGCTGCGCCGTGAAAATGTCGAACGTACAGGCGAGACAAACGAGCGTAGAAAATTCGGTCACAGAACCTGGCGGAAACTCGCTGAAATCCAGTTCTTTCTTCTTCTTGGCTAGCGTCATGCTGCAAACCAATAACCGAGCGAAGGCGCAGCCTCTCATTCTTAAGAGAAGCTTGACGGAAAGGCTAAGCCTTTCCGCGCATCAGGCGGCAGGAGCCGCAGTTACATGATCGAAACTAACGCAGGCTGCAAATCTTCATCCGTGTGGCCGACAGCCACGTCAAGTTCCGATTCCACATCACCAGTGGATGGCTTCAGTTTCTTGAAATCGAAAAGTTTGTGATCCAGCAGATGGGAAGGGATCGCATTGCCCAGCGCGGTTAACATCGAACTGCGAATGTTTGGAATCTCCGTCTCCAGATCAGTGATCAACTTATTGATGCGCGCCCGTTTCAGGTTCGACTGTGAGCCACAAAGGTCGCAGGGGATTATTGGGAATTGCTGCGACTCGGCGAACGTCGCAATGTCCGATTCGCGACAGTAAGCGAGCGGCCTGATGACAGTGTTGCGACCGTCGCTCGAACGGAGAACTGGCGGCATGGTCTTGAGTGAGCCGACGAAGAAAAGGTTGAGCAGGAAAGTTGTGATGATGTCGTCGGCGTGGTGGCCCAACGCGATCTTATTGCAACCCTCTTCAACCGCAACATTGTAAAGAATGCCGCGCCTTAATCTCGAACAAACAGAGCAGAAGGTTTTGCCGTCCGGCACAAGTCGTTTGACTATCGAATACGTGTCGCGTTCCACGATCCGGTATGGCACGCGCCGGCGCTGTAGATAATTGGGAAGCACATCGGCCGGGAAACCGGGTTGTTTCTGATCGAGGTTGACGACAAGTAACTCGAAACGGATGGGAGCTCGGGGTTGCACGTCGAGCAACAGTTCCAACAGTGTGTAACTATCTTTTCCGCCAGAGAGGCAAACCATGATGCGGTCGCCGTCTTCGATCATGCCGAAGTCTTCGATGGCCCCGCCCATTGCCCTGAGCAAGGTTGTTTTAATTTTCGTTTCTGAACCCATAGGTCTTGGCCTTCTTCAAACACCCGTGACAAGCATCAGCATGCCACGCTTGATTTGCGGATGACAAACGAGGATCCGCGCCGATGTTTGTAAGATTACGCAACGTTGTGACTGGTAGGGGACTCATTTTTCGAGAGGAAATTGGACCCTGCCGAAGCGCTTAAGCGCTTGTAGATAAAGGCTGCGCTGTGATATCGTGCGCGGCATCCAAGCGGTTTGTCCCTCGCTTTAACCATCTAGCCATTACTAGCGGGCATC